>DATNOR010000185.1:0-50965 GCA_035601235.1 Gemmatimonadales bacterium | reverse complement strand
GAAGCTCGGAGCAGGAGGCGGCGGGGGAGGGACATAGGGATGAAAGAGACGGTGGTCGTCGGGTCTTGCGCCAGGCCCAACGACCACCGGGAAAACGGTCGGTGTCAGCCGCCCGGGGTCAGCCCGCCCGGGCCCAGCTGGGCGCTTCCACCCGCCGATCGCTGCTCGCCCTGCGCTCCGGTCCGTCCCAGGCCGTGGCGCCGACCAGCGCGAGCCGGCGGCGATCCACCGTACGCCGGCGATCGGCCGTGGCGCGTGCCAGGACCTCACCGGTCACGACTTCGGGCGGCAGCGGCCGGAACGACGACCACTCGTCCCGGAACCAGTCGCGCGAGGCGCGCACCGCAGCCTGGACGGCTTCCTCCGTCTCGAGTAGCGCCATCCAGGTCAGCACGTCGTTCCCCTCGTCCAGCAGATGGGAGGAAACGAAGCCCGGAATGCCGCGCAGGATAGGCAAGAACCCTTTCTCGGTGTACCTGGCTGCCTGTGCCACCGTGCCCAGCCGCACGCGATACCGCCTGATCACACCATGCATGAGTCCCCCTCGCGTCAGTGGTACGTCCGCATCTGGTACCTGTCGCAATTCCCGCGCCCTGCAGTCGGCACCGGGTCAGGGCTCGGGGCGCCGGGCGCTTGCGGGGGAGAACAGGTTGTTGCGCGTGAGCTACAACAAAATCGTATGGAACGGCATACAGGGGAAGGGCGGAGTCGGAGGTGCGGTGCCCGCACCTCCGACTCCGTCTGGGTCAGCCTTCGACGATGATGAGGTATTTCGAGTTGGCCCAGAAGCGCGCCGTGTCCGCGATCTTCACGGCGTGCCCAGAGAGCTTGCCGTCGTGGTCGGGCGGTGTGTCGAGGGCCGACGTGTCCTGGCGCGACACGATTCGGTATTCCTTGTCCGACTCGGGCAACGGCAGTTCGGTCAGATGGCGCCGGTCGGCCTGCGTGAACTCGCTGGGATCGAGGTTGCGCGCCGGCACGAGCGTCTTGCCGCTCTTCCACAGGACGAACAGGAACCGGGCGCCGCCTTCTTCTTGAATTACGCCCTTGCGCTCGAGCTCGTCCTTGGTGCCCACCACGTAATAAACCGTGTTGGAAATCGTGGACATGTTCTCCAGCGTGTCCTTCAACGCCACGTTCTCGGCGGTGAGCGTCTCGACCTGCTGGTTGAGGGCGTCGATCGTCTCCTTCTGATTGTCGATCACGCCCTGCAGGTTCTGCATGGTCGCCGCCAGGTCGCTGCGCAGGCTGTCGGAGATCGTAGTGAGCTCTTTGATCCGGTTTTCGCTCTCTTTGAGACGCGGCTCGAGCTCCCGCACGCGGGACGTCACGTAGCGGATCTTCTGAATGAGCGTGTCGCGCGAGGCCCGCAACGGCGACTCCGCGGAAATCTTGAGAGCCCGCCCCGGAACGTTCACCTTGGAGATCTCCCGACTGACCTCGCTCACGAGACGCGTGTTCTCCGCCACCTCCTGCATGAGGCGATCGCGCTCGCTCGACGCCTGCGACAGGCTGTCGATGCGCGCCTGCACCTCCGGTGACGGTCCCTGCTTGCAGCCCGCCGCGACGAGCAACGCGAGGGGAACCCACGCGCCACGGGCCAGGAGACGGCTGGTGCGGATCATGTTCTCAAACCTCCTCAACGTGACATGGCTCAGTAAGTCTGATGCGAGAGTGCTACACCGGAAGGCTCGGTACGGTTCGCCGCGCGGACGTATTCCTTCAATAGATAATCGCCCGCATCTTGGGGCACAACGATGGACATCACCGAGGCTTGGGCCACGCGTCCGGCCGACCCCCCCGCCTACCTCCTCTCCCGCTGGCTGTTCCTGCGTCTGCTCGGCGCCGTTTACCTGATCGCCTTTGTGTCGCTGGCAGTGCAAGTCTCGGGCCTCCTGGGTGAACGCGGCATCCTGCCGGCCGGATCGTTCCTGCAACGGGCCCATGCGCTGTACGGCGGCGCGGCCTACCGCCTCTTTCCGACGTTGTGCTGGCTCGGCGCGGGCGACGGCATGCTGAAGCTGCTCGCCTGGGGTGGCGTCGCGCTTGCGGTCCTGCTCATCGCCGGCGTCGCGCCCGCCCCCGTCCTCCTGCTCCTCTGGATGTGCTACCTGTCGCTCAGCGTCGCGGGCCAGGCCTTCCTCTGGTTCCAGTGGGACGGCCTGCTGCTCGAGACCGGGCTGCTGGCGGTGCTGTACGCGCCCAGCCGGGTCGTCCCCAGCCTGACGCGAGACCAGGCGCCCTCGCCCTGGATGCGCTGGCTGATGTGGTGGCTGCTGTTCCGCCTCATGTTCCTCTCGGGGCTGACGAAGCTCGTGAGCGGGGACGCGGCGTGGCGTCATCTCAGCGCGCTCGATTACCACTTCTGGACGCAGCCGCTCCCCACCTGGCCCGCCTGGTACGCCCACTGGACGTCCCCCTGGGTGCACCGGGCAATGACGCTCGTGATCCTCGCCATCGAGCTCCTCGTTCCCTGGCTCATTCTCGTGCCCGAGCGGTGGCGCCGGGGGCGGTATACCGCCTGCGCGCTGCTGGTGCTGGGCCAGCTCGCGATCGCCCTCACGGGAAACTACGGTTTTTTTAACCTGCTGGCGATCGTCTTGTGCGTCCCGCTGCTCGACGACGGCGTGCTGCAGCGCGTCCTGCCGCTGCAGCTTACGGCCACGGAACCCGAGCCGCGCTGGCGGCGTCGCGCGATTGCCGGCGTCGCGCCCGTGCTCGCGCTGCTCTCGCTGCTCGCGTTCGCGCGCGAGATCGTGCAGACGCTCCCCAGTGCACGGGCGGGGCTCGACAACCCGCTGCTCCGTGCCATCGAGCCGCTGCGCTCGGTGAACGGGTACGGGCTGTTTCGCGTGATGACGACTGAGCGTCCCGAGATCGTCATCGAGGGCAGCCGCGACGGCGCGCAGTGGAGCGAGTACGGCTTCCGCTGGAAGCCGGGCGATGTGCACCGGCGACCGGCGTTCGTGGCTCCGCACATGCCGCGGCTCGACTGGCAGATGTGGTTCGCGGCACTCAACCCGCAAGGGGCGCGGGAGTGGCTCCCCTCGCTCCTGCGGCACGTCTTGACGGGGACGCCCGAGGTGCTGGCGCTGCTCGGCCACGACCCCTTTCCGGATGCGCCGCCGCGCTACGTGCGGCTCGCCTATTTCCGCTACCGTTTCAGCACGCCGTCCGAGCGGGCCGCGAGCGGCGCGTGGTGGCAGCGGGAGCGCGTGGGGGATCTCACGAACGCGCTCTCGCTGGGCGACTTTGCCGCGCCCCGTTGACCCTGTCCCCACGCGGTTTATCTTCCCGCCTCTTGAAGAAGGGCCGTCTGAAATGAAAGCGACCGACATTCGCCGCGGCCACGTCATCATGATCGACGGGCAGCCGTGCCGCGTGATGGACTTCACCCACCGCACCCCCGGCAACCTGCGGGCGTTCGTGCAGGTGCGGCTCCGCAACCTCGTCACCGGGAACACGTTCGATACGCGCCTCGCCGCCACCGACTTCGTGGATGAGGCGCCGCTCGAGACCAAGCAATTCCAGGTCCTGTACCGCGACCAGGGCGGCGTGCACGTGATGGACACGACGAGCTACGAGCAGCACACGCTCGACGCTGAAGCCACGGGCGTTGACGTCGAATGGCTGCAGCCGGAGATGCACATTCAGGTCGAGTGGCTGAACGGCCGGCCGGTCGGAATCGAGCTGCCGTCGGTGGTGGAGCTGACCGTGGTGCAGACGTCGCCGGTGATGCGGGGGGCCACGAAGACCGCGAGTACCAAGCCTGCCAAGCTCTCGAACGGCGTCACCATCCAGGTGCCGGAGTTCATCAGCGAGGGGGAGAAGGTGCGGGTCGATCCCCGCGAGGGCGTCTACCTGGAGCGCGCCAAGTAGCTCTCCCGCCCCCAGCCCCCCCGTTCGGGTAGGGCACGCGAGGGACGTCGTCGATAGATTGCAGGCTCCGACCCCGGAGCGTCCCTCCGGGGTTCGTTTGTCACTGGTGAAGGACGTCCATGCACGCAGCCGCACGGCTCGAGACGCTCGGCACGGAACAGGCATACGTGGTGCTCGCCGCGGCGCGGCGGCTCGAGGCCGCCGGGCACAAGGTCGTGCACCTGGAGATCGGCGAGCCCGACATGCCGACGCCGCCGCACGTCGTGGAGGCGGGCGTGCGGGCGTTGCGTGACGGGCTCACGCGCTACGCGCTGGCCGCGGGCGTGCCCGAGCTGCGCGAGGCGATCGCGCGCTCGCTCGTCGCGCGCGGCGTGCGCGCCGGGCCCGACAACGTGGTGGTCACGCCCGGCGCCAAGCCGATGCTCTTTTGCGCGGCGCTGGCACTGATCGAGCCGGGTGCCGAGGTGCTCACGCCCGACCCGGGCTTTCCCATCTATGAGTCGGTGGTGCGGTTCGCGGGCGGGCGGGTGGTCTATTATCCGCTCGACGAAACACGGGACTTCGCCCCCGACGTGCAGGCAATCGCGCAGCGGATCACGCCGCGCACGCGGGTGCTGATCCTCAATCTGCCGCACAACCCCACCGGGGGCGTCGCCGCGCCGCGCGATCTCGAGGCGCTCGCGGACCTGGCGCAGCGGCACGACCTGTGGGTGATCTCGGACGAAGTGTACGGGCAGATCCGCTACGACGGGCGGCGCGACAGCATCGCCGCCCTGCCGGGGATGTCGGAGCGGACCGTGATCGTCGACGGCTTCTCCAAGGGCTACTCGATGACCGGGTGGCGGCTCGGGTTCGGCGTGATGCCCGCGACGCTCACCGGGGCCATGACCACCCTGCTCATCAACAACGTGTCATGCACGGCGACGTTCGTGCAGTACGCGGGGCTGGCAGCGCTCACGGGCTCGCAGGAGCCGGTCGCCCGCATGGTGGCGGGGCTCAAGGTGAAGCGTGACCAGCTGGGGCGCGGCCTGAACGCGATCGATGGCGTCCGCTGCGCCGCGCCCGCAGGCGCCTTCTATTGCTTTCCCGACATTGGCGGAGTGCTCGAGCGCACGGGCCTCACCTGCGAGGCGTTCGCGCAACGGCTCCTCGCCGAGCAGCACGTGGCGGTGCTCGCGGGGACGGCGTTCGGGCCCGGGGGCGCGGGGCATCTGCGGATGTGTTACGCCACGGAGCCGGCGGAGCTCGAGCGGGCGCTGGGCGCGCTGCGGCGCTTTGTGGGCGCCTTGACGCCTGTGGGGACGGGGATAACTTAAGGCGTACGGACAACTGACGTTTCGTGGTGCTTTGCCGCGTATTGCCGCCACGTAAAACAAGGTGCTAAAAAGCGACCGCCCGCGGCGTCTGTTGCCCGGGTTTTTTTGTTGAGGTTCACGTATGACGCAGGCATTCATCGCTTCGCCGCCGCTCACCGCGCGGCCGCTCCGCTGCCGCAACTGCGGCGCCACGGGCGCCCCCGCCCCGGTCGCCATCTGCGGGCAGTGCCTCGGCCCGCTCGATCCCGTGTACGATCCGGAGCGCCCGCTCCCCGACCGCGACACCATCGCCGGCCGGCCGCCCTCCCTGTGGCGCTACCGCGAATGGCTGCCGTTCGACGGCGAGCCGACGCTGTCGCTCGATACCGGGTTCACGCCGCTCGTCGACGCGCCCGCGCTGGCGCGGCGGCTCGGTGTGGCTCGGGCATGGATCAAGAACGACACCGTGTCGCATCCGTCGCTCTCGTTCAAGGACCGGGTCGTGGCCGCCGCGATCAACGCGGCCGCGGCCTTCGGTCTCGACACGATCGGCTGCGCCTCGACCGGCAACCTCGCGAACGCGGTCGCCGCCCACGCCGCCCGCGCCGGCCTCACGGCCTGGATCTTCATCCCCGAGGAGCTGGAAACGGCCAAGATCGTGGGGACGAGCGTGTACGGTTCCCGCCTGGTGCGCGTGCGGGGCACGTACGACGACGTCAACCGGCTGTGCGCGCAGGTGGCGGACCGGTTCGGCTGGGGAATGGTGAACGTCAACCTGCGCGCCTACTACGGCGAGGGCTCGAAGACGGTGGCCCACGAGATCGCGGAGCAGCTCGGCTGGCGTCTGCCGAGTGCCGTGGTGGCGCCGATGGCGGGCGGGTCGCTGCTCACTAAGCTGCGTAAGGGATTCGGCGAGTTCATCGCGGCCGGGCTGGTGACGGGCGCCGTGCCCCGGCTGTACGGCGCCCAGGCGTCGGGCTGCGCGCCGATCGTGCGCCTGGTAGAGCGTGGTGGCGGCGAGCTGCAACCGGAGCTGCCGCGCACCATCTGCCGCTCGCTCGCGATCGGCAACCCCGCGGACGGGGCGTTCGCCGCGCGGGCCATTCGGGAGACGGGCGGTTGGGCGGCCGCGGTGAGCGACGCCGAGCTCGTGGACGGCATCCGCTTTCTCGCGGAGGACGCTGGGATCTTCGCGGAGACAGCGGGCGGCGTCACTGCCGCGGCCGCCCGGGCGCTCGCACGGGATGGCCGGCTCGGGCCCGAGGACGAGGTCGTGCTGTGCGTGACGGGACACGGCCTGAAGACGCTCGACGCGGTGCGCGACACGCTTCCCGAGGCGCCGGTGATCGCGCCCCGGCTACGCGAGGTCGCCGCCCTGGTGCAACGGTGATCAACGGCATGGCGCGGAGGAGCTGATATGGCGATCACGGTGAATCTGCCCTCGGTGCTCGCGGCCCACGCGGGTGGGGCGCGCACCATCGAAGCCGCGGGCCGGACGCTGGGCGAGGCGGTCGCCGATGTGGCGACGCGCTTCCCGGCGCTCGGGCCGCGGCTCCGCGACAAGGACGGCAAGCCCTACCCGTTCGTGAACTTCTACGTGAACGACGAGGACGTGCGCTTCCGCGGCGGTTTCGCGGCGCCGGTCCAGGACGGCGACGAAGTGACCGTCATCCCGGCGATCGCGGGCGGGTAGCGAGTCCTCCTCTCCCGAAGGGAGAAGGGAACAGGGGGTGAGGACTCAGGGGGTGAGCCCCGCATCTGCTGCGGCGATGCGTGCCAACCCTGCCCAGTCGATGTCGCCCCAACCGCGGGCGACCGCGGACAGATAGCGGTCGCGAATCAGGCTGGCGAGCGGCATCGGCGCGGCGACGTCTTCCGCGGCCCCGAGCGCGAGCCGCACGTCCTTGAGTCCGTAGCGCAGCTTGAAACCCGCCGGCTCGTATCGCTCGTCGGCGATCAGCTTGCCGTAGTTCTCGTAGATGGGCGACCGGAACAGGCGGCCGTTCACGATTTCCAGCAGATCTGCCGGCGCGACGTCGTACTTGCGGACCAGGGCGAAGGCTTCGCCCATCGCCTCGATCGCCGCGGCCAGCAGGAAGTTGCCCGCCAGCTTGATCACGTTGGCCCGGCCCGGGTCGTCACCGGCGACGATCACGCCCTGGCCCACGGCGTCGAGCAGGGGGCGGCAGCGCTCGATCGCCGGCGCGGGCCCCGCCGCCACGATCCACAGCTGCTTCGCTTCCGCCGCCTCCGGCCGCCCGAACACCGGCGCGGCCACGTACTCCTGACCCGCCGCCCGGTGCCGCTCGGCGAGCGCGCGGGACAACTTCGGGCTGATCGTGCTCATCGACACGTGGATCGCGCCGCGGGCGAGGGCGGGCAGCGCGCCCGATGAGCCCAGCATCACGTCTTCGAGCGCCGCGTCGTCGGCCAGCATCGTGACCAGCACTTCAGCGCTCCGCGCCGCGGCGGCGGGGCTGTCGGCGACCGTCGGCCGCAGCGGCTTGAGCGCGTCCGCTCGGCTGCGCGTGCGGTTGTAGACGACTACCGTGTGGCCGGCCTGCAACACGTGCCGAGCGATCGGCAGTCCCATGCTGCCGAGACCGATGAACCCGACTTTCATGTGGAACTCTCCTTCGCCGACGCGTGTGGTCGGTGGCTGCTAGGTTTCCAGGCATGAAAGCTATTCGCGTGCACACCCCGGGCGGGCCCGAGGCGCTGCGTCTCGAGGACGTTCCGGAGCCCAAGCCGGAAGCGGGCCAGGCCGTCGTGAAGATCGAGGCCGCGGGCGTGAACTTCATCGACGTGTATCAGCGCACCGGCCTGTACAAGGTCGCGCTGCCGTTCACCCTCGGGCAGGAGGCCGCCGGCACCGTCGCCGCGCTCGGCACGAGCGTGTCGGAGCCGCGAGTGGGTACGCGCGTGGCGTATTGCGGGATACTCGGGGCGTATGCGCCGTACGCCGCCGTGCCGGCCGATCGCCTGGTGGCCCTTCCCGATGGTGTGACGGCGCGGCAGGGGGCCGCGGCCGTGCTGCAGGGTATGACGGCGCACTATCTCGCGACTACGACCTATCCGCTGAACGCCGGCGCGACGTGCGTGGTGCACGCCGCGGCGGGCGGCGTAGGCCTGCTGCTGTGTCAGATCGCGCGACGGCAGGGCGCGCGGGTCATCGGCACGGTCTCCACGCGCGAGAAGGCGGCCCTGGCGCGGGAGGCGGGCGCCCACGACGTGATCCTCTACACCGAGCAGGACTTCGAGGTGGAGGTCAAGCGGCTCACGGACAACCGCGGCGTGGATGTGATCTATGACTCCGTGGGCAAGTCGACGTTCGACAAGGGGCTGAACTGCCTAAAGCCGCGCGGCCTGATGGTGCTGTACGGGCAGTCGAGCGGACCGGTGGGGCCGATCGACCCCCAGGTGCTGAGCCAGCGGGGCTCGCTGTTCCTCACGCGTCCCACGCTGCACCACTACATCGCGACGCGCGCCGAGCTCGGCGCGCGCGCTGGCGAGCTGCTCGGTTGGATCGCGCGGGGCGAGGTGAAAGTCCGGATCGACCGCGAGCTGCCGCTCGCGCAGGCGGCCGAGGCGCACACGCTGCTCGAAGGCCGCAAGACCACGGGGAAGGTCCTACTGATTCCATAATCGACTGCGGAGGAGTCGTCTGTATGAACTTGCCTACCCGTCCGCTCGGCACGAGCGGACTCGAGATCACCACCGTCGGTTTCGGCGCGTGGGCGATCGGCGGCGGCGGCTGGGCGTTCGGCTGGGGCCCGCAGGACGATGCCGACTCGCTCGCCGCGATGGGTCGTGCGCTCGAGCTGGGAATCAACTGGATCGACACCGCCGCGGTGTATGGTCTGGGCCATTCCGAAGAACTGGTGGGACGCCTGCTGCGCGAGCTGCCGGCGAGCGGGCGACCGCTCGTGTTCACCAAGTGCGGCCTCGTATGGGACGAGCGCGACCGCATGACGGAGGCGCGGCGCGTGCTGCGACCGGAGTCCATCCGGCAGGAGTGCGAAGCGTCGCTGCGCCGTCTCGGGGTCGAACGCATCGACCTGTATCAGTTTCATTGGCCCGACGAGACGGGAACGCCCGTGGAGGATTCGTGGCAGGCGATGGTGCGGCTCGTCGAGGAGGGCAAAGTGCGGGCTGCGGGGGTGTCGAATCTCGCTGTCCCGCTGCTCGAGCGCTGCGAGGCGATCCGCCACGTGGATTCGTTGCAACCGCCGTTTTCCCTGATCCGGCGGGAGGCCGCGGAGCGCGAGATTCCCTGGTGCGCGGAGCACGAGACCGGCGTCATCGTGTACAGCCCGATGCAGTCGGGTCTCTTGACGGACTCCTTTACGGCCGCGCGTGTCGCGGCGCTCGCCGCGGACGACTGGCGCCGCCGCAGCACGCAGTTCCAGCAGCCGGCGCTGGGCAGGAATCTCGCGCTGCGCGACGCGCTCAAGCCGGTCGCGCGGCGGTACGGCGCCACCGTCTCGGCGGTCGCCATCGCCTGGACGCTCGCCTGGCCGGGCGTGACCGGGGCGATCGTCGGCGCCCGAACGGCGGCGCAGGTGGACGGCTGGATCGGTGCCGCGACGCTCGAGCTCACCGCGGCGGATCTCGACGAGATCGCCGCCGCCATTTCGCGGACCGGGGCCGGGACGGGGCCCGTGCGGCCTACCGCGGGGGTGACGGGAGGTCGCTGAGGCGGGTCGCGGCGCCGACTTCCCGTTGTGCCGCCCGCACCCACACCCGCACCTCGGCGGGCGTGGGCCGGGGGCCGCCGCGCACCCGTTGCCACACCGTGTCGGGGTCCGCGGCGGCCAACGCCTCGACGCTGCGGATCCCGCTGCCCATCAGGGCCGCGGCGTGCGCGCTCCCGATGCCGCGCAGCGTCACCAGCCGCGCCGCCGCGCGGGCCGCGCGGGCGTCCCCCGGGCTCAGGTTGGCGCGGTACGCGAGCTCGGCCACGGGGGTGCGCGCGACCCGGAACACGTCGTCCCATCCGGCGCCCGCGAGGCGCTGCAGCACGGCGTTGGTGACGCCCGGCAGGTCCGCCAGCCGCGGCGCCGTGGAGCTCACGGTCCAGCGATCGATTCCCGCGAGCACCAGCAGGGCGAACACCGCGCTGCCGAGCAGCACACGGCGGGAGGTGCGCGGCGCGAGCAGGTGGTAGAGTGACCACACCTCGAGCGCGAAAAACGGGAAACCGATGAATCCCGCCGGCGGCATTTCGAAGATCTTCGAGTGCTCGAGGAAGGGAACGGTGTAGATCCAGCGTCCTCGCGCCATGCCGTTGAACGATTCCCACAGCGCTCCGGCCACGAGCCCCGCGGTCATCAGGCGCGCGATCCGCCCCCACTCGCCGCGGACGACGTCGCCGAGCAGCGAGTGCTCTGGATCGCGGCGGTACAACAGCGGCTCGACGACGAGCCACACCGCGCCCCAGGTGAGCGGATAGAGATAGCGGGGGAACGCGAGGACCAGTGCGAGCATGGCCCAGCCGGTCCACCCGGCGGCCTCGAGCTGCGCGGGCGTGAGCGGGATGGGCCGCGCGCGCAGGTCGTGCCATACGCCCAGCCGGTCGAGCACGCGCTCCGGCAGCAGGACGGCCGGCACGACCGTGGCGAGCGAGATCGTGATGCCGACCCAGCGGTCCAGGCGGTGCGGCGGCAGGAAGACGTAGTACCAGTTCTGGAGGCGGAAGTTGATCGCCTCGAACAGAAACCAGATCACGGCCGACCACCACAGCATCGTCGCGAGCTCGGGCGGCCGGGTAAGCAGCGACTCGCCGCCCAGCAGCACCACCACCTGATCGAGCACGACGAGCGTGGGATACCAGGCGAGGACGTAGAACCAGGTGGGAACGGGGGGGATCTCGTAGTGGAGCAGCGCGACGGCGGCGATCAGCACGACCGCCGCCGTCGCGAGCCTGGCCCGGGCTTTGAGCAGGGGTGGGACCATCGGACGCCTACAAGATCGTCACGACCGGCCGCCCCCACAACCGCGGATCCGGCACTACGGTTTCACCGGCCGGAACTCGAGGTCCTGGTAGTCGAAGCTGAAATCGGCGAGCGGCGACACCGCCGTCATGCGGAACCGGTCGACCGATCCGTCGGGGTTCAGCGCGAACGTCACGTACGCGTCTTCGATATGGGGCGTCCGCCACCGCGCAATGAACGTGTCGTGCTGCCAGTGCTCCAGGTCGCCGACGAACGCCGGTGAGTGACTGAAACGGAGCACGAGTCGCCCGCTCTCGAGCGCGATGGTCGCGTCGCCATAGAGCGCGTCGCGGTAGCGACCGGCGTAGTGCTCGAGCGGCAGCGATGGCTTCGACAGCGAGTCGCGCCCGGCGCTGGTGGCGCGCAGCACCGAGTCGGCCTGCGCGCGGTCGAGCTGGGCGGCCTGGGCGAACGCGCTTACCCAGTCAGTACGGGGCTTGGGAGCGTCGAGAAAGTCGTCCAGCAGGCGATACGACAGGGCGGCCATCAGGTCGGCCTCGGAATTCGTCAGCACAACGATCCCGAGCTTCTCCGCCGGCACGAGGGTGATTTGCGAGGACATGCCGGCGAGTCCCCCCGTGTGCGACACGATCTTCCGTCCACGGTAATCGCGCAGCCGCCAGCCGAGCCCGTACTCGGAGAAATTCGGTCGCAGGGCGGCGAGCGGCGGGTCGGGGTCGGCGATCGGCAGGATCGTCTGTCCCGACCACATCTCCCGCGCCTGGCGCTCGCTGAACAGCCGGCCGCCCGCGTAGCGGCCCGAGTCGAGCCGGCAGATCAGCCACTTCGCGAGATCCGTGACGTTCGAGACGATGCCGCCGGCGGGAGCCGTGTTGTCTACGGAATCGATGGGGACGATCTGCAGCGTGCCGCGCTCCACCGCATGCGGGGCGGCGCGGTTCGGCGCCGCCGTGAAGTACGCGATGGTCGTGCCGGTCTCGGTCATCCCGAGCGGCGTGAGGATGCGCTTGGTCACGAAGTCATCCCAGCTCATGCCGCCGAGGGCGGGGACGATCTCGCCCGCGACGATGTACAGCACGTTGTCGTAGGCGTACGCGCTGCGGAAGCTCGAGGCGGGCTTCGCGAATCGGATGCGGTACGCGATCTCGCCGCGGGAGTAGTCCGAGTGGAACCACAGCAGATCGCCGGCGCCGAGCCCCAGCCCGCTGCGGTGGGTCACGAGGTCTCGCACCGTGAATTCGCGGGTCACGTACGGATCGTACAGCTGGAACCCGGGCAGAACCTTGGTGACGGGATCGTCCCACGAGAGCTTCCCCTCGTCCGCGAGCATGGCGAGCGCCGCGGTGGTGAACGCCTTGGTGTTCGAGGCGATCTGGAACAGCGTGTGCGCGTCGACGCGACCCGTGTCGCCCCGCGCCAGGGCGCGCACACCGTAGCCCTTCGCGAACACCACGCGGCCGTCCTTGACGACCGCGATGGCGGCGCCGGGCGTGCGCAGCGCCTCGAGCCCGCGGGCGACGTAGCCGTCGAAATCCTTGGGGCGGAACTGGGCCCGCAGCGGGCTCGCCGTGAGCGCCAGCACGGCGGCGACGAGAGCGATTCTCATTCGCCGATGGACACGCGCACCACCACGTTGCGTCCGGGATCGAGGGCGAACTCTTTGTAGCGGCTCAGGAAGCTGCGGTAGCTCACGTTGGCGACGTTCTTGACCGCGAGATCGACGCGGCCGACCCGGCCCAGCATCGGCCGCACCAGGCCGGCCGAGAGATGGAGCAGCGTGTATCCGGCGGTCGGGATGTCGAGCGGATTGAGGCGCGTCTGTCGCGTGACGGCCTCGATCTCGGCCCCCGCATAGGCGCGGTCGGCCCACGCCAGCCCGCTGCGATGGAATTCGGCGCCGAGCGCCGCGCGGGCGGGAGGGACGAGGGGCAGGGACTCGTTGGTAGCTCGGTTCGTGCCGCGCACGGCGTCCGCACGGGCCCGCAGCGAGAGCGCGGCCGCCACTGCCACCTCCAGCTCGGCTTCGCCGCCCACGAGCCGGGCATCGGCCTGCTGGTAGCGATACACCCGCAGTGAGTCCGGTGGCGTCGTCGATACGGTCACGAACGAGTCCGTGGGCGTGATGAAAATGAAGCGGTCGATCGCGTTGCGATATCCGGCCAGCTCGGCGCGGACGCGCCCACTCTGCCAGCGCACTCCCACGTCCAGGTTCGTCCCCGCCTCGGGCTTGAGGCCCGGGTCGCCGATCTCGTAGCGCGCCTCACCCAGGTGGGGGCCGTTCGAGAACAGCTCGAACAAGGTGGGGGCCCGCCAGGCGCGGCCCACATTGGCGGTAAGGGCGGCCGCGCCGACGCGGTAGACGATCCCTACGTTTCCCGCGAAGGCAGTGTAGTCGCGCGTCTGCGGGGAGAGCTTGAGCACGCCGTTCGAATCGGCCGTGAGGCGCCGCACGTCGACGCGGGCCCCGGCCAGGACGCGCACGCGGCCCAGCGACGCCTGCTCGAACCCGAACACCGCGCCGGAGCGCACGCGGGCGTCCGGGACCAGGGGCACCCGCCCGCGGGTGTCGTTGCTCTGGGCCACGCCCGAGACGCCGAGCGTGCCCTCGACCTGCGCCCCGGCGGTGTGATGCACCAGGGCATCGAGCGTGAACGTGTTGAGGAGCAGATCGAACGCCGTCCCCTCGAGCGGCTGGCCGCCGGGGCTCACGCCCGTGTCCGACACCTCGATGAGCGAGTGCCGCTGCCACTGGGCCTTGGTCTCGAGCCGCACCCCGCCGACGAGATAGTTCCCCGCGAGCTGCAGCCGGTCGTCGGACAGCTTGCGCTCGGGTCCTCCTTCTTCTCCGCTCGCCGGGCCTTCGGCTTCGAGCAGCTTGAACTCGCCGCCGTAGCGCGTGTAGCGCAGCGTCGTGCTGCCGCGCGCGCCGCGCGTGCCCACGGCGGCCTCGCCCGAGAGCGCGTTGAATCCCGTGTTATCGAGCTCGCCCGCGGGCGTATGGAGACTGCTCGCGAACCGCCCGATGCCGAACACGCGCCAGCCCCACCCGCCGCTCGCGCCTTCCAGCCGCGCGGCTCCCTCGAGCTCGGCGTTGTTGGACGCACCCGAGACCTCGAAGCCGCTGCGCATGGCGCGCGGACCGCCGTTCGCGTCCGGCAGCTCTTCCGGGATCACGTTCACCACGCCGCCCAGCGCGTCCGAGCCGTACAACACGCTCGCCGGCCCGCGGATCACTTCGACGCGCTGCGCCAGCCGGGCGTCCACCGACGGGCCGTCCTCGTCGCTCCACGAGTAGTCCTCGAGCCGGCTGCCGTCCTCGAGCACCAGCACGCGCGGCCCCGTGAGCCCCCGGATGATGGGCTTGCCGATCTGCTGTCCCGTGGTGAGCGCGTTGATCCCCGGCAGATTCGCCAGCGCATGGGCCAGAGACACGCTCTGCTCGCGCCTCAGGCGGTCTTCCGAGAGGGCTTCGGTGGGAAGCGGCGATAGCCCCGCGGCGAGCGGCGCGCGGGTGGCCGTGACGATGACCGGCTCGACCCAGATCGAGGTCCGGCTCAGGGTCACGGACAGCGTCGTCGCCCCGCGGACGGTGACCTCGCGTGCGATCGGCGCGAACCCGAAGGCCCGCACCGTGATCGTATAGCGGCCCGGGGGCAGGTCGGTGAAGCGGTACCCACCGTCCGCGTGGGTCAGCGCCACGCGATGCAGCTCGACCACGGTCACCGTCGCGGTGGCGACGGCATTGCCGTCCGGGTCCGCGACCCGACCGGACAGCGTATCCCCGCTCCCGAGCAGGGCGGCGACGAGGACCAGTACGTCGAGCGTCATCGCTTCTCTCCTCCCACACCCACGGCGGGCACGTTCAGGTCGCGCAACATGCGATTGAAGGCCGCGAGGTCTCCCGTCTCGATGCCCCGCAACGCCGCGAGCTCCTTCTCGAGCCGGCCCGAGAGCTCCCCGAGCACCTCGCGCTCCTGCCGGGTCGGCGCCGCGTCCGCGCTCTGGACCATGGCGTTGAGCGACAGCAGCTGGTTGTAGATCTGGATCGGCCAGTGCAGCGTGGATTCGTCGGCGTGGGCGTGCGGCTCGCTCAGACGGGCCCGCACCGCCTCGAAGCAGCGCTTCAGGGAGTCGGCCTGCGCCTTCACGCGGGCGGCTTCGGGTCGGTTCTTGGTCCAGTCCGTCCAGCTCGCGAGCTGCGCCTCGGCCTGCTCCACGCGCTCCACCGCGGACACGAGCGTGTCGATGCGGTCGTGAATCTGGAGCGCGAAGGCGTACTGGGCCGCGAGGTCCGCCGGCGACGTGGTCACACGGGGGTCGTTCACCACCGTGAACGGTTGCGTCGCGCTCTGTCCCGCCACTGTGATCTTCACGCTGTAGCGGCCCGGGGGCACGATGGGTCCCTCGATCATCCCTTCGTCGACGACGATGTCCTTGGCTTTCTTGGCGTCGGGCGCCCGCAGGTTCCAGACAAAGCGGTTTGTTCCCGCGTGCGCCGGGACGGCTGAATCGGCGGGCGCATAGGTCGCGCTGTCGACTCTCGCGCTCGAGTCGGCCTTACCGGAGTACGTGCGAATCACGGTTCCGGCGCTATCGAGGAACGTGAGGGCGACGTCACCCGTGGGCTTCTGCTGGAGCCAGTAGGTCACGGCCGCGCCCGGCAGGGGGTTCTCCCCGGCCGCGGTCGGTCCCGCGCTGCGCCCGCCCAGAAAGCGCACCGCCGGCTCGGGCGCGAACAGGTGCACGCGCTCCCCCCGCAGGGACGGGCTCAGCTGTCGCAGCGGCGAGATGTCGTCGAGCACCCAGAACGCCCGCCCGTGCGTCGCGACGATCAGGTCGCTCCCGTGGACTGCGATGTCGCGCACCGAGCTGCGCGGCAGGTTCAGCTGTAGCAGCTGCCAGCGCCCGCCGTCGTCGAACGTCACGTAGATGCCGGTCTCGGTGCCGGCGAACAGCAGGCCCCGGCGCACGGGATCCTCGCGGATCGCGCGCGTGTACGCGGCCGCCGCAAGGCCCGTGACGATTTTCGTCCACGTCTTGCCGTAGTCCGCCGTCTTGAACAGATAGGGCGCGAAGTCGTCTTGCTGGTAGCGGTTGGCCGCGAGGTAGGCGACGCCCGCGTCGAAGTGCGAGGGCTCGATCAGACTCACGCGCGTGAACTTGCCCAGGGCCTTCGGGGTGACGTCGTCCCAGGTCGCGCCCCCGTCCCGCGACACGTGGACCAGACCATCGTCCGACCCGGCCCACAGCACGCCCGCCTTCACGGGGGATTCCGCGAAGGCGAAGATCGTGCCGTACCACTCGGTGCCGGTCATGTCCCGCGTGATCGGTCCGCCCACGGGGCCGAGCGTGGCGGGATCGTGGAGGGTCAGGTCGGGGCTGATCGCCTGCCAGCTGGCGCCGCCGTCTGTGGTCTTGAACACCTTGTGCGCCGTGACATACAGCGTGTTCCGGTCGTGCGGCGAGAACACGATCGGAAAGGTCCACTGGAACCGGTAGGGCACGTCGGCCGCCGCGTATCCGTCGTAATTGTTGAGCCACACGGACACGTCGCGCGCCTGTCTGGTGCGATGGTCGTAGCGGGTGAGGGTGCCCATGTAGGTGCCTGCAAACACGATGCCCGGATCGCCCGGCTGCGGCGCGATGTACCCCGACTCGCCGCCCGCTACGGCGTACCAGTCGCGCAGCGTGATCGCCCCGTCGTCCGAGCGGCTCGGGATCGACACGGTGCTGTTGTCCTGCTGCGCGCCGTACAGACGATAGGGAAACTGGTCGTCGGTCGCGACGTGGTAGAACTGCGCCGTGGGCTGGTTGTTCACGGTGGACCAGGTGGTGCCGCCGTCGAGCGACACGGTGGCGCCGCCGTCGTTCCCCTCGATCATGCGGCGCGGATCCTTGGGATCGATCCACAGGATGTGGCAGTCCCCGTGGGGGACGCGGATGCGCGAGAACGACTTGCCGCCGTCCACCGAGCGCCACGTGCCCAGGTTCAGGACGTACATGGTGTTCTCGTCCGTGGGATCGGCGGCGACGGACGAGAAGTACCACGGCCGCACCATGAATTTCTGGTCGGCGTTGACGCGCTCCCAGCTCGCCCCCGCGTCGTCGGACCGGAAGATGCCGCCGCTCGAGTCGGCGGCGGGGCCTTCGACGCTGGCCCACAGCCGCGACGGATTGGCCCGCGACACGGCGATCCCGATGCGGCCCAGGGGCCGCGGCGGGAGCCCCCGGCTCGCCGTGATATCGGTCCAGGTGTCGCCGCCGTCGCTGCTCTTCCACAGTCCGCTCTTACCGCCTCCCGCCGAAAAGCCCCAGGGGAGCCGTTGGCTCTTCCACAGGGCGGCGTACAGCACGCGCGGGTTCGTGGCGTCCAGGGCCAGGTCGATCGCGCCGGTCGAATCGTCGACGTACAGCAGCTTGCTCCACGTGCGGCCGCCGTCGATCGACCGGAACACGCCGCGCGTCGCATTGGGGCCGAAGGCGTGGCCCATCGCGGCGACGTACACGACGTCGGGGTTGGCCGGATCCACGCGCACGGCGGCGATGTGACGCGTGTCGGCGAGGCCCAGGTGCCGCCACGTCTCGCCGCCATCGGTCGAGCGCCACATGCCTTCGCCGTACGTGAGATCCTCGCGCCAATCGGCTTCGCCCGCGCCCACGTAGATCACGTTCGGGTCGGACGGAGCGACGGCGATCGCGCCGACCGACGCGATGTCGGAGCGGCCGTCGGTCACGTTGTTCCACGTCTGACCGCCGTTGGCGGTCTTCCACACGCCGCCGTCCACGGCGCCGAAGTAGAAGACCAGCGGCCGCGAGGGATCGCCCGCCACTGCCACGGCGCGCCCGCCCCGGAACGGCCCCACCAGGCGCCAGTGCAGCGCGCGCAGGGCCGGATCGCTCGCCTCCGCCGTGTCGCGCGTGGAGTTGGCCTTCTGAGCCACGAGCGGTGCCGCGACGAGGAGCCCAACGATCACGCGGGCGACGAGCGGAATGGTTCGCAGGGGCGACATGAGCGACTCCGGATGGTGGAACGGCGCAGCATATCCCGCGCCACGACCGGTGGCAAGCCTACCTTGCGGCGTTCCGTTCGGCGCGTAACATCGCTCCTGCATGAGGGACTCGGGCCTCCCCAGCCGTCCATCCGTTGTGCTCACACTGACGGTCCTGTCGCTCGTCACGCCGCTCCCCCGGCGCGGGCTGGCGGCGCAGGCCCCCGATTCGATTCCCGCCGAGCGAGTCGCCGCGCGACAATGGTTCCGCGATGCGAAGTTCGGCATGTTCATCCACTGGGGTGTCTACAGCCTGCTGGGCCAGGGCGAGTGGGTGATGCAGCAGCGCGAGCTTCCGGTCGGGACGTACGAGTGGCTCGCGACGACGTTCAATCCGGTGAAGTTCGATGCCCGTGCGTGGGTGTCGCTCGCAAAGGCCGCCGGAGTGAAGTACATCACGATCACGTCGCGCCACCACGACGGCTTCTCGATGTTCGCGACCCACGCGACCCCGTACAACATCGTGGATTGGACGCCGTTCAAACGCGACCCGCTGAAGGAGCTGGCGGACGAGTGCCAGCGGCAAGGCCTCAAGCTGTTCTTCTATTATTCGCAGCTCGACTGGCATCATCCCGACTACTGGCCGCGGGGCCGGACCGGCGAGCACACCGGGCGGCCCGAAAGCGGCGACTGGGGCCGCTATCTCGATTTCATGGACAGCCAGCTCACGGAGCTGCTCACGGGCTACGGTCCGATCGGCGGCATCTGGTTCGACGGCATGTGGGACAAGCCCGATGCGGACTGGCGTCTGTCACGCAGCTACACGCTGATCCATCGGCTGCAGCCCGCGGCGCTCATCGTGCCCAACCACCACAAGGCACCCCTCCCGGGTGAGGACGTGCAGACCTTCGAGCAGGATCTACCGGGCGCGAACACGGCCGGCTTCAACACAAAGGAGATCGGGTTGCTGCCGCTGGAAACGTCGCTGACGATGAACAACTCGTGGGGCTTCAACATTACGGACAACCGCTTCAAGTCGGTCCACGACCTGGTCGGCTATCTCGTGCGGGCCGCGGGCAGCGATGCCAACCTGCTGCTGAACATCGGACCTCGGCCCGACGGCACGATCCAGCCCGAGGCCGCCGAGCGACTGCGCGACGTCGGCCGTTGGCTCGCCACCTATGGCGGGTCGATCTACGGCACGCGCGCTGGGCCGGTGCCGCCGCGTGAATGGGGCGTGACCACACGGCGCGCCGACACCGTGTTCGTGCATGTGCTCTCGTGGCCGGACCGTCTGCTCGCGCTACCGTCGTTGGGTGCCCCAGTCGTGCGGGCGAGCATGTTGAGCACGGGTGCGCGCGTGGATGTCACCCCCTCCGGCAGCGGCGTCACGCTCACACTGCCGGCGGGCGGTGAGGAAGAGCCCGATCGTGTCGTCGTGCTGACCCTTGCGGCACGCCGGCCGAAGGGTTGAACCTAGGGGAGATCGTCGAGTCCCGGCTCGGCCCGCTTGTACATCCAGTACTCCGGCCCGGCCGACGCCTCCGGCCAGTCGGCGAGGTGCTCGCCGCCGCGCCACGCCTGCTCGGCGTCGTCCTGCGAACCCCGCCAGGCCTCACGGCCGGCCGCAAACAGCTGCTCGAGCTCGTCGTCTTCCGGATCGCCGGGCATCCACGCGGGTGTCATGCGTCGCTCCTCGTCGCCACCATATTGGGGGATCGCAAGCTGCGTGCCCGTTTCGGGGATGCGAGACAAGTCGTCGCGTGGTATATGGATAGGACGCTGGGTTTGGGAAACGCAGGCCGGCCGCCTCGCGACAACCGGGCGGGACGCGGGCGGAATGACACAATGCTTCAGGTGACCGGGATCACGCGCCGATCACGATAGGCTCACACATGGATCTGCGTATCACCTACCACGTCCACGGCGCCGACGAGCGCGCCGCCGCCGCGCGCGCCCGCGAGATCGCGCTCGAGCAGACGGTGGAGCTGGCGGCGGACGCCCTCTCCGCCGACGTGGTCGCGCGCATCGTCGGCCGGATCGAGGTGGTCGAGCCGCTGGGCGACGGACGGTGGAGCAGCGTGATCGCGTACGATCCGGCCGTGGTAAGCGGCGAGATGCCGCAGCTCCTCAACCTGCTGTTCGGCAACATCTCGCTGCAGTCGGGCGTCGTCGTGGCGAGCGTCGAATGGCCGCTCCAGCTGCTCGCTTCGCTCGGCGGGCCGCGCCACGGCATCGCGGGCCTGCGGGAGCTTACGGGCGCACCCGGGCGCGCGCTGCTGTGCACCGCGCTCAAGCCGCTCGGCGTGTCCGCGGCGCAGCTCGCGGAGCGCGCCTATCGATTCGCCCTCGCCGGGATCGACCTCGTCAAGGACGACCACAGCCTGTCGGACCAGCCGCCCGCGCCGTTTCGCGAGCGGGTCCAGCGTTGTCAGGACGCGGTCGAGCGGGCGAACCGCGAGACTGGCGGGAACACGCTCTACCTTCCCAACGTCACCAGTGGAGTGACGGCGATGCTCGAGCGGGCAGCGCTCGCGCGCCGGATCGGATGTCGTGGCTGTGTCGTGAACGCGCTGCCCGCGGGTCTCGACGCTGTGCGCGCGCTGGCGGCGACGGGGCTCGCCGTCATGGCGCACCCCTCGCTCGCCGGGGCTTTCTTCCACCCGGACCACGGGATCACACCGCCCGTGCTCCTGGGCGACCTGTTTCGCATTGCCGGAAGCGATGCCGTGATCTATCCCAACGTGGAGGGGCGGTTTACGTTGTCGGAAACGACGTGCGCTGCGATCAACGCGCGCTTGCGAGCGCCGCTCGGCGCGATACGTCCCTCGTTCCCCGTGCCCGCGGGCGGTATCGACGTGGCCCGGGTGCCGCATTGGCTCGACCGCTACGGCGCCGACACCATCTTCCTCGTCGGAGGGAGCCTGTACGCGCAGCCCGACCTGGTCGCCGCGGCGCGGCGCCTGGTCGAGGCGGTGCGGGCTCGATCGCCATGACCCAGCCGTCGAAGCTGCTCAAGTGCGTGGCGTTCCGATGGGACGGCGTTCCCGTCCGCGAATACAAGACGGCTGACGCTCCCTACCGGGGCGTGACGCGACAAACGCTGCTGGGCGAGGGCTCGGGTGAGGAGGCGTTCAACTTCCTCACACGCTACTTCGAAGTCGCGGCCGGGGGCTACTCGACGCTCGAGCGACACCGTCACCCGCACGCCGTGGTGGTGATCCGGGGGCGGGGCCGCGTGATCCTGGGCGACACCACGCACGACATCGCGCCGTTCGACTGCATCTACGTGGCTCCCGGCGTGGCCCACCAGTTCCGCGCGAGCGACGCGGAGCCGCTGGGGTTCCTCTGTACCGTGGATCGGGAGCGCGATCGCCCCGAGGTGATCGGGTGAGCCTCCAGTCCGTCAATCCCGCCACCGGGGCGGTGCTCGAGACCTTCGAAGAGACGTCGCCCACCGAGCTGGACCGGATCATCGCGCGGGCGGACGCGGCGTCGCGCGAGTGGCGCGTGCTGCCCGTCGCCGCACGCGCCGAGCGGCTGCGCGCGGCGGGTCGCATCCTGCGCGAACGGAAGGATGCCTACGCCCGCACCATGGCGCTCGAGATGGGGAAGCCGCTCGCGCAGGGCGTGGCGGAGGCGGAGAAGTGCGCATGGGTGTGCGACTATTACGCGGACCAGGCGGCCGCCATGCTGGCGGACCAGCGGCGCCAGACGGACGCGACGCGGAGCTACGTTCGCTTCGAGGCGATCGGACCCGTGCTCGCGATCATGCCGTGGAATTTCCCGTTCTGGCAGGTGTTCCGGTTCGCCGCCCCGGCGCTCGCCGCGGGGAACGCCGGCATACTGAAGCACGCGCCCAACGTGTCGCGCTGCGCCCTCGAGATCGAGCAGGCGTTCCGGGACGCGGGGCTTCCGGACGGACTGTTCCGCTCGGTATTCCTCTCCAATGAGGCGGCGGCGGGAGTGATTGCCGACCCACGCGTGCGCGCGGTGACCCTCACCGGCTCGGACCGCGCCGGGAGCCAGGTGGCGGAGCGCGCCGGGCGACACCTCAAGAAGACCGTGCTCGAGCTCGGGGGCAGCGATCCGTTCATCGTGCTCGAGGACGCCGACCTGGCGCGGGCGGCGCAGATCGCGGCCGAGGCCCGGCTCCAGAACAGCGGCCAGAGCTGCATCGCGGCGAAGCGGTTCATCGTGGTCGAGCCGATCGCGCAGGACTTCATCGAGCGGTTCACCGCGGAAATGGGCGCTCGTCGCGTGGGGGACCCGCTCGATCCCGCGATCTCCATCGGCCCGCAGGCGCGGCTCGATCTCCGGGAAAACCTCCATCGGCAGGTACGGGAATCGGTCCAGCGGGGCGCCCAGGTCGTGCTGGGCGGACAACTCCCCGGCGGGCCGGGCGCGTTCTATCCGCCGACGGTGCTCACGGCCGTGCAGCCGGGGATGCCGGCCTTTGACGAGGAAACGTTCGGTCCTGTCGCCGCGGTCGTGCGCGCCAAAGACGAGGCGGACGCGATCCGCATCGCGAACGGGTCGCAATATGGACTCGGCGCTTCCGTGTGGACAGCCGACCGAGCGCGGGGAGAGCGCGTCGCACGGGCGATCGAGGCGGGGAGCGTATTCGTGAACGCGCTGGTCAAGTCCGATCCCCGGCTGCCGTTCGGCGGGGTGAAGCGCTCGGGCTTCGGGCGCGAGCTGTCGGAGTACGGGCTGAGGGAGTTCGTGAACATCAAGACCGTGTGGGTGGCGTAGCGTGCGCGTCCGCGTCGGCACATCCGGCTACAACTTCCCGGAATGGAAGGGCACGTTCTATCCGGCCAAGTTTCCCGAGTCGCAGATGCTCCAGTACTACGCGCAGCGGCTCGGGACGGTAGAGATCAATTACACGTTCTACCGGATGCCGAACGCCAAGATCGTGGCGGGATGGGACGCGGCGACGCCGGCGGGCTTCACGTTCATCCTCAAGGCGCCGCAACGCATCACGCACATCGCCCGGCTGCGGGACGTGGACGACCCGCTCCGCTATTTCATCGACACCGCGCGCAAGCTCGGGCCGAAGCTCGGCCCGATCTTGTTCCAGCTGCCGCCGAACTTCAAAAAGGACCTGGACCGGCTGAACGATCTGCTCACCCAGTTTCCCGCCGACCTGCGCTGCGCTTGGGAGTTCCGCCACGAGTCGTGGTTCAGCGACGACGTGTACGCAGCGCTACGCACCGCCAACGCGGCGCTGTGCGTGGCGGACACCGAAGAGAAGCACACCCCGCTCGTCGCCACCGCCGAGTTCGGCTACCTGCGGCTGCGCGACGAAGGATATGAGAAGACAGACCTGGAGCAGTGGGCGAAGACCGTGCAGGACGTCGGGAAGGACTGGCAGGACGCGTTCATCTTCTTCAAGCACGAGGAGTCGGGGATCGGGCCCAAGCTGGCGCAGGAGTTCGTGGCGATGGTCACCTGATTTCGCCTCACGTCCCGGTTGCCGACCTCTGCAGCCCGTAGCTCACCGTCGCGATCGCGGTCGTCAACACAAAACTCACGAGCTCGGCGGGCGTCACGACCCGCACCGCGACGCTCGGGCCCCCGGCCCAGTCCAGCATCCGGAAGTACCATACCGCCACGCTGAGCATCAGGAGGCCCAGGTTCGCCGCACTCTCGACGAAAGCGAGGCGGCTCGCGTACGCCGGGGCGCGCAGCATGACCACGCCGAGCACGAAGCAGAGCAGGTAGTAGGCGTTACGTCCAACGGGGAAATCATCCAGGAACGCGACGCGCACGTTGACACCCGAGATCGCTCCCACCAGCCAAAACAGCGGCGTCGCAAGGTAATACCAACGCAGGAACGAACTGCGTGGCGCCGCGGGCACGCAGTGTCTTAGAACGCTCCCCAGGCCTGCTTGCCGGGGATGTAGTAACTGGGGCAGAGGAACTTGAAGATGTTCGCGACCTTGCGGGCGCTCTCGCGCTTGGCCTTGTCCTCGCGGAGCATGCCGGCGAGCTGGGTATCGAACATCTCGCGGTAATACGCCTGCGCGGCTTTGTGGCGCTCGGCGTCGGACTTGTAGTCCGAGCGGATGGCAGCGAGCTCTCCGGGGTCGAGGAAAATCCCTTCGCACTTGGGGCACTCGTCCACTGCGACGTCCCGTTTGACGCTCCAGAAGTGCCGCATCATGACGATATCGGTATCGCGCGGACAGTTGCGCCGCTTCTCCGGATCCGCCTTTATGGCCGGATTCTGTTCCAAGTGGAGCAACGCTTCGCCCGCCGACTGGTCCGGCTCGTCGACCTTGCGGAGCGTCCATTCGTCGAACCACAACCCGCCGCAGCCGCCCTTGCAAGCTTGGATCTTCACATCGCTCACCGCGATCTCGGTCATCTGGGTGCCGCAGGCCGGACAGTTCATGGTGACGCCTCCTTGACCCCCTAAGTTAGGGTGGTCGCGGTGCGAGAGCCATTCCTAGACGCGGTGCGCCACCAGCAAGCCATCCCGCACGGGGATCACCGACGCAATCCACCGCGGGTCTGTCTGAATGCGCCGGGTCAACTCTCGCACACCGCGAGTCGCGGGACTGGTGTCGCGGCGCTCGAAGATGCGCCCGCTCCACAGCATGTTGTCGACCAGGAGCAGCCCGCCCGACCGGAGCTTGGTCACGATGACATCGAGCGCCTTCGGGTAATCCTGTTTGTCGATGTCATTGAAGATGACGTCGAACGGGCCGGAAGCGTGTCGCAGCGTCGCGACCGCCTCCCCGACGTGAAATCGGACCACATCGACCAGGCCGAGGGCAGCGAGGTTGTCGCGCGCTTGGCGGGACAGCTCGTCGTCCCACACGACATGGTGCACGGTCCCACCGCCGTTTTCCTTCACGGCGCGCGCGAACCACGCGGTCGAGTAGCCGAACCCGGAGCCGAGCTCGAAGACCTGTCGAGCGTTGCTGAGGCGCGCCAGCAGGTAGCACAGGTGTCCCGTCGCGGGGCCGATGATGGGGAAGCCGGTGCGCCCCGCCGCTGCTTCCAGCTCCGCGAGCCGCGCGGGGCGCGGCGGTACGAGTGCGTCCAGATACGCCGCCACGCGTGGGGCCACGAGGTTCATCCTATCCCTCCCCCGTCAGTCTTCGATAAATCGACAAGTGCCGCAGCGCCGCCGCCTTCTTCCCCGCCTGCTCGTACAGCCGCGCCAGGTTGAAGTACGCGTCCGCCAGCCGCCGATCGGCGGCGATCGCCTGCTCGTAGGCCTTCACCGCGTCGTTGGGGCGCCGCCGGTCCTCCAGCGCGATGCCGAGGTTGTACCACGCGGTCGCGTGGTCGGGACAGTCGGCCAGCACCGCCCGGAAATGCGTCTCCGCCTCCTCGGCGCGACCGGATTCGACCAGTAGCCGTCCCAGGTTCACCCGGGCGTCGGCATGATGGGGATCGAGCTCGAGCGCCCGCCGGTAGGCGTCGCGCGCGTCCTCCGGCGCGCTCACTTCCAGCTCGAGCCCGAGGTCGAACCACTGCTCGGCGTCGAGATCGTCCTCCACGCGCCGGGCGGCCGCCGCCTGGCGGCGCGCCAGCGGCGCCGCACGCACGGCCAGGCTCGCGACGTCGAAGTCGAGCACCAGCTGCCCCGAATCCGGATTCCAGGCGAGCGCACCGTCTCGCGCGACCACCCGATGTCCCTCGGCTGTGATGCGCAGTTCCGAGAGCGCCCGTCCCCGCGGCAGCTGCTGTTTCAGCCGGCGCAACGAGCCGCGGATCTTCGCGGCCGGGATGCGGGCCGCCATCAGCCCCTTCGCCGCGCGCAGCAGCACCAGGTCCTGAAACGAAAAGCGCAGCTCTCCCCGCGCGGCACGCGCGGGAGAGAGAAATCCGGCTCGGGTGTAGGATCGGATCTGCGCGGGAGAAAGGCCGAGGAGCCGGGCGACCTCCTCGGTGGTGTATCCCGTCATCGCCTACGCGCTGGCGGCCCTGCGCTTCTTGGCTGGCTTGGCCTCGGCGACGCGCTCGATGCGCTTGGCGGGCTTGCGTTCGCCGCCGGTCGAGCCTTTGCCCTTGGCGAGACTCGCCTTGAGCGCCTCCATGAGGTCGATGATCTGCGTCTTGGGGGCTTCGGTCGGCTCCTCGGTGATCTCCTCGCCCTCCACTTTGCGCTGGATCTGCTCCTGGATGCGCATCTTGACCGTGTCCTCGTACTTCTGGGGCTCGAACTTGTCCGACGCCGCCTGCTCGACGAGCTGCACCGCCATGTCCAGCTCCGCCTTCTTGACGTCGACCTTCGGGATCGGCACCTCGTCGATCGCGCGCACTTCGTTGGCGTAGCGCAGCTGCTCCATCGCGAGCCCCCGGGAGAGCGGCCGGATCATGACGAGGTATTGTTTGCCGCGCGCCGCCCACTGCCCGATCGCCACTTTGCGGGTCTTCTTCAGTGCTTCGCCCAGTAGCGTGAACGCCCGGTCGCCGCCCTTGTCGGGTCCCATGAAGTAGACCTTGTCCATGTACATCCGGTCCACCGTGTCGGTATCCACGAATTCTGTGATGTTGATCGACCCCGTCCCCTTCTCCTCGAGCGCCTTCAACTCGTCGGGAGTGAACTGAACGTAGCGGCCCTTGGCGAACTCGTAGCCCTTGATCATGTCCTCTTTCTCGACCTTCTCCCCGTCCTTCGAGCAGACGTATTGCTGCTTCAGACGGGCCCCGTCCTTCTTGTGCAGCCAGTTGAACGAGATCGCGGCCGACGACTCGCCAGCCGAAAACATCTTGATCGGGACCGAGACGAGCCCGAAGGAAATCGTGGCGGAACCAATGGAATGCGCGGGCATAGGGCCTGTGGTGAAAGGGTGACCGTACGAGCGAGGGCCTTAGGATATTACTACCGGCGCGAGGGAGGGTCCATCCTGCGCCGGCCGCGCGGATTGCGACCAGGCGCGCTTTTGGTCTACAATGGACCACGACCGTGAAGCCGAATCCTCCGACCCCCCCGACCCCCCCGGCCTCCCCGCCTCCCGACGACGCGCTCAAGACCTACCGCGCCAAGCGCTCCGCCGACCGCACGCCGGAGCCTTCGGGGTCGGTCGCCGCCGCACCCGGACGCCGCTTCATCGTCCACCAGCATGCCGCCACCCGCCTCCATTTCGACCTGCGGCTCGAGCTGGACGGAGTATTGAAATCGTGGGCCGTGCCCAAAGGGCCGTCGCGCGACCCCGCCGACAAACGGCTCGCCGTCCATGTCG
Source organism: Gemmatimonadales bacterium (assembly GCA_035601235.1). Classification (GTDB taxonomy): domain Bacteria; phylum Gemmatimonadota; class Gemmatimonadetes; order Gemmatimonadales; family GWC2-71-9; genus AG41. The sequence continues at coordinate 23,642 of DATNOR010000185.1, read as the reverse complement.
AGGACCACCCCATCGAGTACGGTGACTTCGAGGGGATCATCCCCGAAGGGAATTACGGCGCGGGGGCGGTGATCGTGTGGGACCGCGGCGTGTGGGTGCCCATCGAAGATCCGGTGGCGGGGCTCGCCAAGGGGAAGCTGCTCTTCGAGCTGCGCGGCTACAAGCTGCGCGGCGTCTGGACGCTCGTGAAGATCAAGAAGTCGGCGAAGGACTGGCTCCTGATCAAGGAGCGGGACGCCTATACCTCGACCAACGGGGCCGCGTTTCCCCCCGGATCGGTGCTGTCGGGGCTGACGGTCGAGGAGCTGCGCGACGGCAGCAAGAAAGCGGCGCAGCTCGTGGCCGAATTGAAGAAGCTCAAGGCCCCGATGCGCGCCGTCCGCGCGGAGGACGTCGCTCCCATGCTCGCGGAAACGCGCGAGGAGCCGTTCTCGCGCGCCGGGTGGGTGTTCGAGGTGAAGCTCGACGGCTATCGCATGCGGGCGGTGAAGGAAGGGGGGACGGCGCGCCTGATCACGCGCAACGACAACGACTACTCCGCAGCCTTTCCCGAGCTGATCCGCCCGATCGCCGCGCTGCCGTACTCCAGCCTCATTATGGATGGGGAGCTGGTGATCCTGGACGAGCAGGGGCGGCCGAGCTTTCAACGTCTCCAGAACCGGGCGCGCATCGGCCGCGCTCCCGATATCCGGCATGCGTCCGTCGAGACGCCCGGCACGGTCTATCTCTTCGATTTGATCGCCGTGGAAGGGTTCGACGTGCGGTCCTTGCCGCTCGTGAAGCGCAAGGCCCTTCTGCGAAAAGTGCTGCCGGAGGCGGGACCGCTGCGCTACTCGGAGCATTTCGAGAAGGACGGCGAGGCGCTGTACGACCGGGCGGTAGGGATGGGACTCGAGGGCATCGTGGCCAAGAAAGCCGACGCCCCGTACAAGAGCGGCCGCTCGGACCTGTGGCAGAAGATCCGCGCCGACAAGACCGGGGATTTCGTCGTCGTGGGCTACACCGCGCCCAAGGGCAGCCGGGGCGGGTTCGGGGCGCTCCACCTGGGGGGCTACGCCGATGGGAAGCTCGTCTATGCCGGTCGCGCGGGCAGCGGATTCACCGGCCAGATGCTGAAAGACGTTGGGGACCAGCTATTGCCGCTCGAGATCCCCCGGCCAGCGTTCGATGGTCCGGTCCCGGCGGAGAAGGAGAGCCACTGGGTGAAGCCGGAGCTCGTGGCCGAGGTCCGCTACAAGGAGGTCACGGGGGACGGCCTGCTGCGGCAGCCGGTCTTTCTCCGGTTCCGGGACGACAAGAAGCCGGCAGAGTGCGTGATACCGGGAGGGGGGACGGGGGACGAGGGAGAGGTCGCTCCTGCTCCCTTGCCCACCCGTCCCCCGTCCCTCGTCCCTCCTCCCGCCGTGCAGTTCTCGAATCTCGAGAAGATCTTCTGGCCCGACGAGCAGTACACGAAGGGTGACTTGATCGAGTACTACCGGGCCGTCTCGCCCTGGATGCTGCGCTATCTCGCGGAGCGGCCGCTCGTGCTCACGCGCTACCCCGACGGCATCAACGGAAAGTCCTTCTTTCAGAAGGACGCGCCGGCGTACGCTCAGGCGTTCGTGCGCACCGTCACCATTTGGAGCGAGGACTCGCAGCGCGAGCTGGATTACTTCGTGTGCGACAACGAGGCTTCGCTCCTGTACATCGCCAACATGGCGGCGATCCTGTTGCACATCTGGTCGTCCCGCGTCGACACGCTCGAGACCCCGGATTGGTGCATCCTCGATCTCGACCCGAAGGAAGCGCCGTTCACCGACGTCGTCACCGTCGCGCAAACGGTGAAGGCGCTGTGCGACGACATCGGCCTGCCGGCGGGCATCAAGACGAGCGGGTCGACTGGGCTCCACGTGCTGATCCCGTTGGGCCGCCAGGTGACCTACGAGCAGTCCCGCACTCTCGGCGGGCTGCTCGCGCGGGTCATCGCCGCGCAGCTCCCCGACATCGCCACCGTCACGCGCCAGGTCCAGAAGCGGGGCGGCAAGGTCTATCTCGACTACGTGCAGAACGGGCATGGACGCCTGCTCGTCGCGCCGTTCAGTGCGCGCCCTCTCCTCGGCGCTCCGGTATCGACACCGCTCGAGTGGCGGGAGGTCACCCCGAAGCTCGACATCCGCACGTTCACCATCCGCACCGTCCCGGCGCGGATGAAGCAGCTGAAAAACGACCCGCTCTGGCCCGTGCTCGACCTCGAGCCCGACCTGATGGCGGCGCTGGCCCGGCTGCAGAGCCGTCTCGACGAATAGCGATGGCGGCCGCTACGGAGCTTCGCTTCGGCGTCGCGGAGACGAGCGGTGAGGTTTCGGCGCTCCTGGTGCGGCCGCCCGACGCCCGCCTGCTCTATGTGCTCGCGCACGGCGCCGGGGCCGGGATGCGGCACTCGTTTCTGGAGTCGATCGCACAACGGCTCGCGGAGCGGGGCATCGCCACGCTGCGGTATCAGTTCCCTTACATGGAGCGGCGCGCGGGCCGGCCCGATCCACCCGCGGTCGCGGCGGCGACGGTGCGAACGGCGGTCGTGGAGGCCGCGCGCAACGCGCCGGGACTCCCGCTCGTGGCGGGCGGCAAGTCGTTCGGCGGGCGCATGACATCCACCGCACAGGCCGAGGCGCCGCTTCCCGGCGTGCGAGGGCTCGTGTTTCTCGGCTTTCCGCTGCATCCTCCCGGACGAACAGGCGATTCACGCGCGGAGCATTTGGCCCAGGTCGAGACACCGATGCTGTTCCTGCAAGGGGACCGCGACGAATTCGCCGACCTGAAGCTCTTGGAGCCCGTGGTCAAAAGGCTCGGGGATCGGGCGACGCTGCACCTGGTGGAAGGCGGCGATCACTCTTTCAGGGTCCCCAAGCGGTCGGGCAAGACCGCAGAGGACGTCATGACGGAGCTGGTGGCTACCATCGATCGATGGGCCACGGAACTCCTGTGAGCGTAGGCCAACCCCGGGGCCATGCCCCGGGGTCAACGAGAGGGTACCATGCCGAGCTATTGGATCGTCAAGACCGAGCCGTCCACCTACAGCTACGATGACCTCGCGCGCCAGAAGACGGCGGTCTGGGACGGCGTGAAGAACAACCTCGCGCTCAAGCATCTGCGATCGATGCGACCGGGCGATCAGGTACTGGTCTATCACACGGGAGACGAGAAGGCGGTGGTCGGCGTGGCGGAGGTCACTCGAGCGGCGTATCCCGATCCCAAGCAGAAGGACCCGAAGCTTGCGGTGGTGGACCTGAAAGCCCGCGAGAGACTGCCGCGCGCCGTCCCGCTCGCCGAGATTAAGGGGGACCGCGCGTTCGCCGACCTGGCGCTCGTGCGCATCGGCCGCCTGTCGGTCATGCCGGCGTCGGCGGATCAGTTCCAGCGCCTGCTGAAACTCGGCGGCGCAAAGTAACGGACGACGGACAACGGAGCATATCACATGGGCAAAGGCGACATTCGCACCAAGCGAGGGAAGATCTTCCGCGGCACCTACGGCAACCGGCGCCCGAAGGGGAAGAAGCGGCGCCCGCAGGCCACCGAGGCGCCGCCCAAGACGGGCAAGGGTGAGCAGACATGAGAGCGCTGCTCCTCGCGGGGCTCGTCCTGGTCGGAGCGGGGCAGGCGGCGGAGGACGTGTGGCAGATCACGCTCAAGGACGGCACGATCGTGTGGAACCTGCGGCTCGAGGCGCTGCGGCGCGACACGCTCGTGTTCCGGCAGGATAAGCAGACGCGGCGCTACCCGCTGATGCGGGTGGACGAGATGCGGTTGGTTCGGGCGGGGAAGCGCGAAATCGCGCCGGTCGCCGACGGGGCGCGCTACGACGGCGCCGCCAACGGGACGAGCGACCTGGTGTATCAGCTGACCTTGCTCGACCTGGCCGAGCGGCGGCGGGTCGTAGAGCAGATCCTGCGGACGCGGAGCACGCCTCCACCACGATGACCGGCGGCCGTCGGATCCTGTTGGCCGATGCGGACGCGTTTTACGTCGCGGTGGCGCGCCTCGTCGATCCGGACGGCGCGGGCAAGGCGCGTCTCCTGATCGTCGGCGGCGCGCCGGACCGCCGGGGCGTGGTCACCTCGGCGTCGTACGAAGCGCGGGCCTACGGCGTCCATTCCGCAATGCCGATGGCGCGCGCGGTGCGGCTGTGTCCCGGCGCGACGGTCGTGCCGGTGCCCTGGGACGCCTGCGCCGACAAGGGCCGTGAGATCGGGGCGGTGCTGCGGCGCTTCACGCCCGCCGTCGAGCAGGCCTCGAGTGACGAGTTCTACCTGGACCTCTCCGGCACGGAGCGGCTGTATCGCGGCGAGGCCCTCGCCGCCACGGCGCGCCGCATCCGCGAGGCGGTGCTCGCGGAGACCACGCTGTCCCTCTCGATCGGCGGCGCGAGCTCGAAGCTCGTCGCCAAGCTCGCCGCGGGCGTCGCGAAGCCGCGCCCGGGCTTGCCCTCCGATGGCGTGCACGTGGTCGCGCCGGGCACGGAGGCGGAGTTCATGCTGCGGTTCGCACTCGCCGACCTGCCGTCCATCGGACCCAAGTTCCAGGAGCGTCTCGCGCGCTTGGGCCTGCGCACGGTCCGCGACGTCGTCGGGCATGATCGGGAGACCCTGGTCCGCTGGCTGGGCGAGCGCGAGGGCACGTGGCTGTACGAGCGGGTCCGCGGCACCGACGCCGCGCCGGTCGAGCCGGATCGCGAGGCCAAGTCGGTCAGCCGCGACGAGACGTTCCCGACCGACCTGGACGATGACCAGGCGCTCGCCGCCAGGCTGCTCGCCCTGGCCGATCGGGCGAGCGCCGACCTCCGGGACGGCGGTCTCGCGGCCCGCACGGTCACCGTGAAGCTGCGCGACGCGGATTTCATCACCCGCCAGGCGAGCCGCACGCTGCCCGACCCGGTGCGGTCCGACCGGGCCGTGTACGCCGTCGCGCGCCAGCTCCTCGCCCGGCTGCGGGAGGCGCGGCGCGTGCCCGCCCGGCTGCTGGGCGTGGCCCTGTCGCAGCTCGGCGTGGCGGATGCGGAGGGGCAGCTCTCCCTGCTGGAGCGAGAATCGCCAGGGCTCGAAACCGAGCGAGACCGCACGATCTCCCGGGTGATCGACGAAGTGCGCGGGAAATTCGGCCCCGACGCGCTGGGGCGCGGTGGGGCCCAGCCGCGCTGACTACATCGCCCCCAGTGCGGCGGCGCCCTTGTTCACGTCGCGCGCCTTGACCCAGAGGATCGCGCCATAGCGTCCCATGCCGGCGCACACCCCGGTCACGGCCGTCACGTTGATCTTCGCCGACGCGAGGCGGCCGAGCACGCCGGCCAGGGCGCCCACGCGGTCGTCGCCGTCCACCAGGAACGCTGTCTTCGGTTTCGACAGCTTGAGCTTCGCTCCCTTCGCCGCCGCTTCGAAGACGGCCGCGTCCGACGGCACGAAATCCACTTGCGCCTTGCGGGCGCTGGGGAACGCATGCAGCGCGAGCAGATTGACCCCCGCGCTCCGCAGCACGTCGAGCAGACGCTTGCCTTCGCCGGGCTTGTCGGGGATGGTGGTATAGTAGTAGCTGACTCTGCGGATGGTATCGGCCATAGTGTTCTCCGAATGTGATCGCCCGCTCCACTATCGCCCGCCGTCCGCCCGACCGCCAGACCGACCGCCACCTTACCTCACATAGAACGCCGTCCGGTTGAGCCGCCCGCCTCGCTCGAACCACACCGTGGCGGCGCCCGCCCCCGCGGCGGCGGTGAACGCCCGGCGCAGGTCTTCGGCGCTCGCCACGCGCACCCGGTTGATTTGCAAGACGACGTCCCCGGAGCTGAGTCCGGTCGCCTGCTGCATCTCGTCGGGGATGTCGTAGATCAGCGCGCCGTGGTCGCTCTGAATGCCGCGCTCGGCACGCACGGCCGCCGTCACCGTCACGACCTTCATGCCCCCGAGCACGGCCACCTTCTCGGCGAGCGTGGTGGGGAGATCCGTCACCGCCAGCCGGGCCGGGCGGCTCTCGCCCTCGTGCCGGTAGCTCACGATCAGCGTGTCGCCCGGCCCGATGTCGAGCAGCACGGCCTCCCAATCGAGGAAGGTGCGCAGCCGCCGGCCGCGGGCGCTCACCAGCACGTCGCCCGCCGCGACCCCGGCCCGCACGGCGGGGCCACCCGGCGCCACCTGGCTCACGCGCAGGCCCCCGGCGCGCTTCCAGCCCCGCAGGTCCTCCGCACCGGCGACCTCGAGCCCGACCCAGGCGCGGCGCACTTTGCCGAAGCGCCGCAGCTCGTCGGCCACGCGCAGGGCGCGCTCGATCGGGATCGCGAAGCCGATGCCGACCGAGCCGCCCGAGCTCGTGAAGATCGAGCTGTTCACGCCCACCACTTCGCCCAGCGCGTTGGCGAGCGGGCCGCCTGAGTTGCCCGGGTTGATCGCGGCGTCGGTCTGGATCATGCCGACGTAGATCCCCGACTGCCCTTCGGAGGGCAGCAAGTTGCGGCCCACCGCGCTCACCACACCGGCCGTGACCGTGGGCTCAGTGTTGCCCAGCAGGTAGGCGAAGGGGTTGCCGACCGCGACCACCCATTCGCCGATCAGCAGGTCGGTGCTCTTGCCGAGCGGCGCCGTCGGCAGCCCCACACCGTCGACCTTGAGCACGGCGATGTCGGTTTGCGGGTCCTCGCCCAGCAACTTCGCCGCAAAGTCCCGCCCGTCACGCATCGTGACGACGATCTGCTCGGCGCCCTGCGTGACGTGTTGATTGGTGATCACGACACCATCCGGCGAGATGATGAACCCGGACCCGTAACCCTCGACCACCTGGTCCGCGCCGCGCGGCATGAAGAACAGATCGAACGGGTCCTGCGCCAGGCGCCGCTCGCGCCGCAGCACGTTCACGCTCACCACGGCCGGCGCGAGCCGGGCGGCGGCGGTGACGATGGCGGTCTGGCGCGACCGGTCGGGATCCTTCAGATCTCTCAGAAGGCGTGGATTTTGGGCCCCCAGTTGTGGCGTCAGCGCTACACTGGCGACGGCCATCCCCAGGAGCAGGATAAGAGTTCTCATACGGGGAACATCATACACAGTTGACGCGGCTCGTGGGCCAACGTCCGTCGTCGCGTCTTCGTATCCCTCCGTACCCCACCGAAGGAGCTTGTCAGATGCATCGCACGGCTCTCCGTCAAGCCAGTGTCTCGGCCGCGCTCATGTCGGTCCTCGTCGTCGTCGTCGCCGCCCCGCAGAGTCGGAAAGCGAATCGTGCGCGCCAGGCGGAGCCGCCTCCCGCGCCGGTGGCGCACGCCGCCGATTCGCTCAACAACCTGAAGTTTCGCAATCTCGGGCCCTCGGTGGGCGGCGGCCGCGTCGCGGCCGTCGCGGGCGTGCCCGGCGACCGGAACGTCTACTACGTCGGGGCGGCCGCGGGCGGCGTGTGGAAGACGACCGACGGTGGCGATTCCTGGGAGGCCGTGTTTAAAGACCAGCCGACGGCGTCGATCGGTGCCGTGGCCATCGCGCCCTCGAACCCCAACGTCGTGTGGGTGGGGACAGGCGAAGGCAATCCGCGCAACGACGTCGTGGACGGACGCGGCGTATTCATGTCCCCGGACGCGGGGCGCAGCTGGCAGTTCATGGGTTTGGGCGACGTCGGCCAGATCACCCGCATCGTGATCGATCCGCTCGACCCGAACGTCGTCCTGGTGGGCGCGCTCGGCCACGTGTGGGCTCCCAACGCCGAGCGCGGCGTGTTCCGCACCGCCGACGGCGGCAAGACGTGGCAGAAGGTGCTGTTCGTCAACGACACTACGGGCGTGGCCGACTTGGTGATGGTGCCCGGGAACCCGCGGGTCTGGTTCGCGGGAATGTGGCAATTCGTGCGCTATCCGTGGGAGCTCGTGTCCGGCGGCAGCGGCAGCGGCATCTATCGCTCGACCGACGGCGGCCTCACGTGGAGCCGGCTCAAGGAGGGTCTGCCGATGGGCCTGCTCGGCCGTATCGCGCTCGCCGTCGGGCCCACCAACCCGAGCCACGTGTACGCGCTGATCGAAACCAAGCAGGGCATGCTGTGGGACTCGAAGGACCAGGGCGATCATTGGACCAAGGTGTCCGACAATCACGCCCTCTCCGCCCGGCCGTTCTACTTCTCGCTCATACACGTGTCGCCGCAGGACGACCGTAAAGTGTTCTTTTCTTCGTACTTGTTGCTGCGCTCGGACGACGGCGGCAAGACCACCACGCCGATCGATCGCGGTGTGCACGTGGACCATCATGCGTTGTGGATCGACCCACAGAGTCCCGACCGCATGATCCAGGGGAACGACGGCGGGGCGTACGTGACGGAGAACGGCGCCAAGTCGTGGCGCTACCTCAACAACCTGCCGATCGAGCAGTTCTACATGGTGGCGGCCGACAACAACACGCCGTACATGTTGTGCGGTGGTCTCCAGGACAACAACGCCTGGTGCGGGCCGTCCACTAGCGTGGGAGGTGGCGGAGGTGGGGGAGGTTCGGGAGGTTTGAACGGCTCAGAATGGTTCACCGTGACCGGCGGCGACGGAGAGTACGCCGTCCCTGCGCCGAGCGACTCGTCGATCCTGTACGTGGATTCGCAGAACGGCAACATCACGCGACTCGATCTCAAGACAGGGCAGACCCGCTCCATCCGGCCCTATCTCTCGAGCGTCAACGAGATGAAGCCGGCGAATCTGACGTATCGGTTCAACTGGACGACGCCCATCGCCGTGTCGCCGCGCGACGCGAATACGGTGTACCTGGGCGGCAACGTGCTCTTCAAGAGCAGCGACGGCGGGGAGCATTGGAGCGCGACCAGCCCGGACCTGACACGCAACGACAAGACGAAGCAGGTGACGAGCGGCGGCCCGATCGAGTACGACATTTCGGGGGCCGAGACGTACGGCACCCTGCTCACGGTCAACCTAGCGCCCACCGACTCCAACGTGATCTGGACCGGGAGCGACGACGGCCTGGTGCATGTGACGCGCGACGCCGGCAAGACGTGGACGAACGTCGCAGGCCATTTCCCGGGACTCGCGAAGGACGAAGGACGCGTCTACCAGATCGGCATCTCCCCGTTCGATGCGGGCACGGCGTACCTCACCATCGACCGCCACGAGCTGGACGACCGCCGGCCCTATGTCTTCAAGACCGCCGACTACGGCAAGACCTGGAGCGACATCGGGAAGGGCCTGCCGGCTGACGTGCCGGCGCACGTAGTGCGAGAAAATCCCAACCTGCGCGGGTTCCTCGTCCTCGGCACGGATGCGGCCCTGTGGTACTCGCGCGATGGCGGCGCCAGCTGGAAGCTGCTCGAGGCCGATTTCCCCACTGTGCCGGTCTACGACGTGCAATTCATCAAGCGCCAGCACGATCTGGTGATCGCGACCCACGGCCGGGGCCTGTTCGTGCTCGACAACATCACCGCCCTCGAGGAGCTGACGCCCGAGGTGCTCGCCTCCGACTTCCACGTGTTCAGCACGCAGCCGGCACAGATCCGCGTGCGGCCGCGCCGCTCGGGCGTCGCGCCGACCCGCTTCACCACGCCGAACGCGCCCGCGGGAGCCGTGGTCGACTACTACTTGAAGACCGCGCTCGACACCGCCAGCGCTGCACCATCGGGCCAACGAGGCGAAGGTGAGGCCGAGGGAGGCAGCCGCGGGAGGTCGCGGCGCGGGCGGGTGACCGCGACCGTCACCGACAGCCACGGCGACACGGTGATCGTCGACTCGAGCGGGCCGGGCAAGCAGGGCGTGAACCGCTATGTCTGGAACCTCCGCTACGGCGGGCCGACGCGCCTCAACTTCGAGCGGCCACCCGCGGCCGAAGACGAAGAGAATCCGTTCCGACAGGTGACCGGGCCGCGCGCCATTCCCGGCACCTACACGATCGCGCTCACGGCGGGCGGCCGCACTGAGACGAAGACGGTCACGGTGGAGCCGGACCCCGTTCTGGGCGGCGATCCCGCCCGGTTCACGGCCCAGCTGCATGCCGGGCTCGAATGGCGCAACGCCCTGTCCGCCCTGAACGAGATGCTCAATCGCATTGTGAGCCTCGAGACCCAGCTCAAGAACACCCAGCAGGCGCTGCGCGACAACGCCGGGAGCGACAGCACCATGGCGGGTCCCGTGACGCGCCAGGGGCGCGAGCTGGGCCGCAAGCTCAAAGAGCTCAAGGACAGCCTGTACAACTCCGACGTGCAGCGCGAGGCGGGGCAGGACGACATCCACTACCTGAACCGGTTCCATGACCGGCTTCAATCCCTCGGCTTTGGCCTCGCGTTCGCGTACGCGCTGCCGCCGACGGAAGTGGTGACGGCGCGCTTCAAGGAGTTACGCGCGGCGCTCGACGGCTACATCGCGAAATTCAACGACCTGCTTCGCACGGACGTCGCCGGCTTCAACAAGACCGCGGAGGACCGGCGCGCACCGATTCTCGTGGCGGGCGCTGCGATCGAAGTGAAGGAGGTCAAGGTCGTGTCGCGCTAGGCCGGCACGCGCAGCTTGCGCCGGCGCTTCACCGCCAGCCAGGCCGCGGCGGCCACCAGGCCGACCGGCAGCACGATGCCCAGCGAACGGACGCACAGCGCGACGAGATCGACGAAGTTGCGCCACGCTTGCGCGAACGCCTCCCCCATCACGCTCGATCCGGCGTGGCCGACGATCGGGAGGGGCTCGTGGACGTAGATCGTGAACGTGCTGAGCACGGCGTGGGCCCGCAGGTAGCGCAGCCGCCCTTCGTAGCGGTCGATCTCCTCGCGCACCCGCGCCAGCTCCTGCTCCACGTCGAGCACGTCCTTCAGCTTGCCGGTTCGAGTGGCGAGCAGGTCGATCAGACGCGACTCGAGCCGGTGGGCGTTTCCCATGCGCGCGGTCACATCGGTGAACTCCTCGCCGACGTCCTCGGCGTTCACGTTCACGGATTCGAGCTTGCCGATGGGGGCGAGCCCCGCGAGCCCTTCGTCGAAGCGCTCCGCCGGAACCTTCACCTCCAGGCTCGCCGACCGCAGCTGCCCCCGGCCGGTCTGCATCGTCGTGTTGGCGACGTATCCGCCGATGCGGCCGGCGAGCAGGCGCACCTGGGAGACCGCACGCTCGAGCGAGTCCACCTCGATGCTCGCCTGGCCGGTGCGAATCACCATGCTCGCCGCGACGCTCGAGCGCGGGAACAACACGGCATCGCCCGGCGCGGCCACTGCCCGCTCTCGGGCGCGCATGAGCGCGGGCGCCGCCGCGGGGCGTGCAGCCGGCACGGCCCACGCCGTCCCCACGCGGTCGGCGACGGCCTGGCCGCTCGAGTACTCCCTGGACTCACGGCGCGCCGCGTCGCGGCACGCGGCCAGGGTGGCGAGCAGGACGGCAAAGAGCGTCAGGGGTCGCATCGGTGTCTCCCGGGGAGTTGGGTCCCATGAGAGACGCGTGAAGGGGACCGGGATGCACACGACCATGCTGTTGGCGGTCGCGCTGGTGTGCGCGGCCGTCCGGGTCGCCGCTCAGATCACCGTGGCGAAGCCGCTCGACCCCATCCCCCCGCGGCGGCTCGAGTATCACGCGCCGCAGCTGCTCTCCTGCCCCGCGACCCAGTATCCCGACTCGCTGAAGCGGCGTGCCATCGGCGGGCATGTGGTGCTCGAGGTGGTCGTGGATACCCTGGGGCGCGTGCCGCGGGATCGCATCGTTGTACGGGAGACTCCTCACCCGGGGCTCGCTCAGGCGGCGATCACCATGGCTGTCGGCTGCCGCTTCGCGCCGGCCCGGGTGGGTCGCAAGGCCGTCGGGAAGGTGGTGACGATGCCGGTGGACTTCGGTATCGTGCGTGCAACCCACGGGCCGGGCATCCCGTAAGGTCGCGCGTGACACGCCAGCGACTCGACTCGAGCGCGCTAACCCAGTGGGAGCGGTTCGCCGGCGGGCCCGCGGCGGCCGACGCCGCGCGAGGTGTGAGACCATGGAGGGCGTGGCTCCTCCGCGCGACCCGCCTTACCGCATGGGCCCTGCTGGTCGCGTCGTTGCCGTTCCTCGCCCTCGTGAAAGTGGCGGTGGTACTGTACGAGCGCGGAGGGTTTCCCACGGCCCTCGCGCTCGCCGGTGGCGTGGCCTGCACCACCGTCGTCGTCACGGCGTACGCGGCTTGGGCGTGGCAGCGCTTCACGGGCCGCGTCCGGCTCGCGCTCGTGGTGCGCCGCGTGGCGCTGCCGCTCGTGGCCGCGTACAGCGCGTATGCGCTGGTCTACCTTTCGGCCGGCAACGCCAAGTCGCCTCAGGTGCGGGCCTATTATGCGTCGCTGCACCCGCTGCTCCGCGTGGCGCTGTCGACCGTCATTCTCGTCGACCGCGATCTGATGGTGACGGATCTCGCCCGCCGACCGGCGGACTATCAGGCGATGAGGCTTCGTCCGAACGACGGCTCGTTGCACTACCTCCAGCCGGACGGCTACGTCCACGCCATCGATCTCCGCACCGCGGGCCGCGGCTTCGTGAGGAACCGGCTGGTGCAGGCGTACTTCTGGAGCATGGGGTTCGACACGCTGCGACACGTGGGCACCGCGGACCATCTCCACGTCGAGTTGCCGGCGCGCTGAGGAGCGGTAGCTTCCCGGCCCATGCCCCGACTCGCCCGTGTGGCGTTCCTCGCCCTGATGGTCCCCGTGTCGCTGCGGGCCCAGACGCCCGCCCGCTACGACACCAGCCTGTTTCGCGCGCTCGCCTGGCGGCCGGTCGGTCCGTTCCGGGGAGGGCGTGTCACCGCGGTCGCCGGCGTGGTGGAGCAGCCGCTGGTCTACTACCTGGGGGCGACGGGGGGCGGCGTGTGGAAGACCGTCGACGGTGGTCTCACCTGGCAGCCGGCGTCGGACAAATACCTGACCGCTGGATCGATCGGCGCGATCGCGGTCGCTCCGTCGGACCCGAACGTCGTCTACGTCGGTACCGGGGAATCGCCGATCCGCGGCAACCTGTCGCCCGGCGACGGAATGTATCGCTCGACCGACGCCGGAAAGACCTGGGCGAAGATCGGGCTCGCGGACGCGGGCCAGATCGCCCACATCGCCGTGCATCCCGAGAACTCCGACCTCGTGTACGTCGCTGTCCTGGGGCATGCGTTCGCGCCCAATGCCACACGGGGCGTCTTCCGCTCCAAGGACGGCGGTCGGACGTGGGACAAAGTGCTCTTCAAGAACGACAGTACCGGGGCGATCGAGCTCGCGATGGATCCCACCAATCCACGCGTCCTGTACGCCGGGTTGTGGCAGGCCGTCCGCCGGCCTTGGGAGCTCGTTTCGGGTGGCGCGGGGAGCGGCATCTGGAAGTCGACCGATGGCGGAGACACGTGGCGCGACATGACGCGGAACCGCGGGTTGCCGCAGGGGATCATCGGGAAAATCGGGCTCGCGGTCTCGCCGCTGAGCCACGATCGGGTCTGGGCACTGGTCGAGGCGGACTCCGGGGGCTTGTTTCGATCGGACGACGCCGGCGCGACGTGGACCCGAACGAGCGGCGACAACGAGATCCGCCAGCGCGCCTGGTACTTCACGCACGTGTTCGCCGATCCCGGGAGCGTGGACGGCGTCTACGTCCTCAACGTGACGCTCCTCAAGTCGGTGGATGGCGGCAAGACATTCACCAACCTGCGCGCGCCGCACGGCGACCACCACGCGCTCTGGATCGATCCGCGCAACGCCCAGCGCATGATCAACGGCAACGACGGCGGCGCAACCGTGAGCGTCAACGGCGGTACGACCTGGACCAGCCAGGACAACCAGTCCACCGCACAGTTCTATCATGTCATCGCCACCAACCATTTCCCGTACCGTCTGTGCGGGGCGCAGCAGGACAACAGCACCGTCTGTATCGCGAGTCGCACCGACGGGGTGGGAATCACCGACAAGGATTGGTACGACGTGGGGGGAGGGGAGAGCGGGTGGATCGCGGCACGTCAGGACGATCCCGACATCGTGTTCGCGGGGAGCTATGGTGGCTACATCACCCGCTTCGATCGGCGCACCGGCCAGGCGCGCGCGGTGAACGCCTGGCCCGACAACCCGATGGGTTGGGGGGCGCGCGACATCAAGTACCGCTTCCAATGGACGTTCCCCATCGTGCTGTCGCCGCTCAACCCCGCGGACCTGTTCATCGGCGCGCAGGTCCTGTTCAAGTCGGTGGACGAGGGGCTGAGCTGGCAGGTGATCAGTCCCGACTTGACGCGCAACGAGACGTCGAAGCAGGGACCCTCGGGCGGGCCGATCACCAAGGACAACACCAGCATCGAGTACTACAACACCATTTTCACCGTCGCGCCGAGCCCCAGGGACTCCCAGGTCATCTGGGTCGGGACCGACGACGGTCTCGTGCAGGTGACGCGGGACGGCGGCAAGACGTGGCAGAGCGTGACGCCCCGGGATCTTCCCGATGGCGCGCTGGTGAGCATGGTGGAGGCGTCGCCCCACGATGCGGCGAGCGCCTACGTCGCCGCCACGCGGTACAAGCTCGACGACTTCCGGCCCTACGCGTACAAGACGAGCGATTACGGCAAGAGCTGGAAGAAGATCGTCACCGGAATTCCCGCCGACCACTTCGTGCGCGTGGTGCGGGAGGACCCGGCGCGCCGCGGCCTGCTGTTCGCCGGCACGGAGTTCGGCGTCTACGTCTCGTTCGACGACGGCGCGGACTGGCAGCCCCTGCAATTGAATCTGCCGGTGGTCCCCGTCCACGATGTCGTGCTCAAGGATCACGACCTCGCGGCGGCCACTCACGGGCGCGCCTTCTGGATCCTGGACGACATCACACCGCTCGAGCAGCTGTCCGACGAGCTCGCCCGCACCGACCGCCATCTGTTCATGCCGCGCGACGCCGTCCGGTTTCGTGGACCCGGTTTTGTGCCGGAACGAGCGCTCAGCGGTGTCGGCAGCAACCCGCCCAACGGGGCGATGATTTACTTCTACGTGAAGGACAAACCCGATACCGCAGTGACGCTCGAGATCCTGGACGCGCGGGACTCGGTGGCACGACGTTTCTCGACCCGACCAAAGGACGAGCGAGACTCGCTCAAGATCGAGTCGGGGCTGAACCGCTTCGTGTGGGACTTGCGCTACGCCGACGCGCATCGCTTCAAGGGCCTGGTGTTCTGGGCCGGCGGCACGCGCGGGCCGGTCGCGGTACCGGGCGCCTACAAGGCGCGACTGACCATCGGCGGCTGGTCCGAGACGAAACCGTTCACCGTGACGAAAGACCCGCGAGTCAAGACGACGTCCGAGGACCTGCAGAAGCAGTTCGACCTGCTCATGCGCATCCGTGACCGCGTGAGCGCGGCGAACGACGCCGTCCAGAAGATCGGCGACCTCCGGGATCAGCTCGATGCGGTGGGGAAGCGCGCACGGGAACAGCCCGACGGCAAGGCGGCCGCCCTCGCGCGCCAGGCGGACTCGCTCAAGGCCAAGCTGGGCGCGGTGCAGGAGGCGATCCACCAGGTGCGCAACAAGGCGCCCGAGGACCCGCTCAACTTCCCGATCCGCGTCAACAACAAGCTCGCCGCCCTCGGCGGCGCGGTCGGAAGCGCCGACGCCGCGCCCACGGCGCCGTCGTACCAGGTGTTCGATCTCCTGTCGGGTGAGCTACAGGGCTATCTCGACCGCCTGCGCGCGATGCTCGACAATGACGTGCCGGCGTTCAACCGGGCTGTGCGCGAGCTGGACATCCCGGCCCTGATCGTGAGGTAGGGAGGGGGAGCCGATGCCGCTCACGCGCGACGACATCCGTGACTCGGTCGAGCGCGCCGGCGACGAGCATTGGGACGCGCTGCGCCGCCACCACGAGGATGCGTACCCCAATCCCAAACCCACGCCCGGCGACGTCTGCAAGGGGGAAGCGGAGCGTCTGAATCACCTGGGCCTGGGCGACGCAGCGGACCTGGAGCTGCTCGAGACGCGGGTGGAGCGCGTGGGCGACGCGGTTCGCCTCACCCACGTATTCCGCCACAAGCCGACGGGAGCGCGGCTCATGACGGAGCCGTTCCAGGACTACCAGTAGCCGCTACTGCTCGAACATCAGCTCCTTGGCGCGCTGCGTGGCCTTGACCACGGCTTTGATCAACGTCACCCGCAGCTTGCCCTCCTCCAGCTCCAGGATGCCGTCGATGGTGCAGCCCGCCGGCGTGGTCACGGCGTCTTTGAGCAGCGCCGGGTGATCGCCGGTGTCGAGCGCGACCTTGGCCGCGCCGAGCAGGGTCTGGGCCGCGAGCGTGGTCGCCACGTCCCGCGGGAGTCCGACCTTCACGCCCGCCTCGGCCAGCGACTCGAGAATGATGTACACGAACGCCGGGCCGCTCGCGGAGAGGCCCGTCACGGCGTCCATGTGCTTCTCGTCCACCACCACCGTGCGGCCGACCGTGTCGAACATGTGGCGCGCGACCTCGAGGTGCGCCTCGCCGGCGTGCTTCCCCCGGCAGATGCCGGTCATGCCGGCCCCAACCTGGCAAGGCGTGTTCGGCATCGCCCGCACCACGGGGATGGGTGCGCCCAGCGCGTCCTCGATGAAGCCCGTGGGCACCGAGGCGGCAGCGGAGATCACGACCTGCGCCGGAGTGACGTCCGGACGGATTTCGGCCAACAAATCGCGCACGTTCTGCGGCTTCACGGCGATGAGGATCACGTCGGCCCGGCGCACCGCAGCGCGGTTGTCCGTTCCCACCGGCACGGGTCGTTTGGCGGCGAGTGCCTGCGCGCGCTCGGCGTGCCGCACCGTCGCGACCGCGTTCTCGGGCGGGAGGCCGGCTTTCAGCAAGCCGTCGAGCAGGATGCTGCCGATCTTCCCCAGTCCCAGGACCGCCACGCGTTGGCGTTTCATCGCAGATAGTCCTCGAGCGCGGTTGCCGCGTCGGTCTTCGCGTCGCGGTACTTCACGACCACCGGCGCGTACAGGGAGATGCCCCACCGCGCGGCGGCGGCGCCAGGCGCGGCGCGGGCTCCCGGCACCACCACGGCGCCCGCGGGGATCTCAAGCGGCCGGTCGTCGTCACGCCGGTACACCGCGTCCCGCACCAGGTCGTGGACGGGCGTGGAGCCCGTGAGCGTCGTCCCGGGCGCGAGCACGGCGCCCTCGCGCACGATGGTGCCCTCGTAGATCCCGCAGCCACCGCCGACCAGCACGTCGTCTTCGACGATCACGGGCAACGCCCCCACCGGCTCGAGCACACCACCGATCTGGGCGGCGGCGGAGAGGTGCACTCGCCTGCCGATTTGCGCGCATGAGCCGACCAGCGCATGGCTGTCGATCATCGTGCCGGCGTCGACGTAGGCGCCGACGTTGACGTACATCGGCGGCATGCAGATCACCCCCGGCGCGACGTAGGCCCCGTCGCGGATGCTCGATCCCCCGGGCACGATGCGCACGCCCTCTGCGAGCGTGGTGGGGCGCACGGGATACGTGTCCTTGTCGAAGAACCGCAGGCTGGCGTGGGCCGACATGTCGACCAGCGCACCCATGCGGAAGCCGAGCAGGATTCCCCGCTTGACCCAGGCGTTGACGCACCAGGCGCCGTCGGAGCGGCGCTCGGCCGCGCGGATCTCACCCCGGGCGAGCGCGGCGCGGAATTCCGCGAACAGGGCGCGGTCGGCCTCGTGGTAGCGGTCGCGCCGTTCGGCGGCGAGCGCCTCGACCCGCTCACGCAGCGACATGTGCGGCGCCCGGCACGAGGCCAAGCGCTCCCAGCACCGCCCGCATGCGGGCGCGGGTCTGCTCCTGGACCGGGACGAGCGGCAGGCGGACGTGCTCTTCGAGCAGGCCCATCGCCGCCAGCGCGGCCTTGACGGGGCCGGGGTTCGATTCGAGGAAGTTCGCCTCCATGAGCGGCAGGAGCCGGTAGTGCAGCTCGCGCGCCGTTTCCCACTCGCCCCGCAAGGCGCTCTCGGCCAGGTTGCTCATCAGGTCGGGTGTCTCGTTCGATACCACGGATACGATGCCGTCGGCGCCGAGGGCGATGAGGGGCAGGGTCATGGCGTCATCGCCCGACAGCACGCGGAAGCCCGCCGGCCGGTCGCGCAAGATCGCCATGATCTGCGCCAGGTCACCCGATGCCTCCTTCACGCCCACGATATTGTCGACCTCGCGCGCCAGGGCGAGCGTCGTCGCGGCGGCGAGGTTGGACGCCGTCCGGCCCGGCACGTTGTACAGCACCACCGGACTCTCGCCCACGGCTTGCGCCACGGCCCGGAAATGGGCGGCGAGCCCCGGCTGAGTGGGCTTGTTGTAGTAGGGTGCCACGAGGAGCAGCGCGTCGGCACCGGCGGCGCGGGCGGCGCGGGCGCGGTCGATGGTCGCGGCCGTGGCGTTGCTCCCCGCCCCGGCGAGCACCTTGGCGCGGCCGCGCGCCGTCTCGACCGTCCACGCGATGAGCCGCTCGTGCTCGGCTGGCGTGAGGGTCGCCGCCTCTCCGGTGGTGCCGCAGGGGACCAACAGCCGCACGCCCCCGGCGATCTGGCGCTCGACCAGTGCACGGAATCGCTTCTCATCGACCGCGCCGGTTCCCGTAAAGGGGGTGACGAGGGCGGTCCCGCAGCCTCGCAGCCAGGGTATGTACTGCGTCATGGAGCCTTCCTTTCGGTCTCCCGCGCCAGCGCGAGGAGGTCGTCGAGCACGTCGGCGAAGGCGTACATGCCCCGCCGTCCGGCGATCCAGCGCGCGCCGAGCAGCGCGCCCGCGGCGAACCCGGCCCGGGAGCGGGCCGTGTGTATCAACAGCACCTGGTCGGCCGCCGAGTCCAGCCCCACGCGGTGGATACCGGGAATGTGACCCGCCCGCGTGCTCGTGACCGGTACGCTCCGGCCCCCGAGCTCGCGCGAGAGCATCGCCTGGAGCGCGAGGGCCGTACCTGAGGGGGCGTCGCGCTTGCCGGCGTGGTGAGCCTCCTCGATGAATGGATCGTATCCCGCGACGCCGCGGAACAACTGCCCGGCGTGCGCGACGAGACGGTAGAAGAGGTTGACCCCGATCGAGAAATTCGCACCGTAGATCAGCGCGCCGCCGCCCTGCTCCACGATCCGGCGCACGTCGTGCTCGTCGCGCTGCCAGCCGGTCGTGCCCTGGACCAGGGGCACGCCCGCCGTGACCGCGGCCGTCACGTGCTCTTTCACGGCGGCGGGCACCGAAAAGTCGATGGCCACCGTGTGCCCGGGGAGGAGACGGACGGCGTCGGCCGCATTGCGGGAGGTGATCACCGCGCCCAGGTCGTGCCCGGCCGCGCGCGCCTGAGCCTCGACCACGCGGGCCATCTGGCCGTGACCGAGCAGCGCCAACTTCATGCGACGCCCCGCGCCGGCTCGAAGAACGCCTGGTGCAGCCGGCACACCACCTCACCCACCCGGGCCTCCTCCACAACGAAGGTGAGGTTGACGCGGGAGGCGCCCTGGGAGATGAGCGAGACGTTGATGTCGCGCACGGTGGCGAACACGCGGGCCGCGATTCCCGGCGTCGCCCGCAGGCCTTCCCCCACGACGCACACGATGGCCCGGTCCCGCTCGAGCGACACCGAACCCAGCCCGCGCAGGTCGGCAAGGATGGCCTCCAACGATCCGGTATCTTCGACCGTGAGCGACACGCTCACCTCGGACGTGGTCACGACGTCCACCGCCGTCCGGTGCCGATCGAACACCTCGAACAGGGCGCGCAAGAACCCATAGGCGCCGAGCATGCGGGTCGATGTGATCTGCAGGATCGTCACACCACACTTGTGCGCGATCGCCTTCACTCCCCCGGGGGACACCTCTCCCTGGGCGGTGACGACCGTGCCCGCGTCGCGGGGCGCGCGCGAGTTGCAGATGCGGACCGGGATGTCACGCTCCATCGCGGGCTGGATCGTCTTGGGATGCAGCACCTTGGCCCCGAAATACGCGAGCTCCGCGGCCTCGGCGTACGATAAGCTGGAGACGGTGCGCGCGCCCGGCACGACGCGCGGGTCGGCGGTGAGCACGCCGCTCACGTCCGTCCAGATCTGGATCTCGTGCGCGTCGAGCGCCGCGCCCACCAAGGCCGCGGAGTAGTCGGACCCGCCGCGACCGAGCGTGGTCGTGATCCCGTCGGCCGTGGCGGCGATGTAGCCGCCCAGCACCGGGACGAGGCCGTCCTCGAGGAGCGGGGTGAGCGCAGCGCGGGTGCGTTCGATCGTGACGGGCAGGAGCGGGTTGGCGCGGCCATGTGTCGCATCGGTGGTGAGACAGTGGCGCGAGTCGACATAGCACCCCGCCATGCCCGCCCCAGTCAGCGCCGCCGCGAAGAGCGACGCCGAGAGGCGCTCGCCGTACGACGCAATCTCGTCCCGCAATACCGCTCGCCGGTCCGGCTCCTGCTCGACACGGTCGAGCAGCCGGGCGATCTCGCGCCGCGCCGCCGCCAGCTCCCCGAGCAGCAGCCTCCTTGCTTCCGGCCGCGCGAGCTGGTTGGCGATGCGCGCATGCCGTTCGAGCAGGGCGTCGAGGCTGGGCGCGGTCGCGCGCGGGTCGCCGTCCGCCGCCGCATCCGCCGCGGCGAGCAAGGCGTCGGTGGCGCCGGCGAGCGCGGAGACGACCACCACGGGCCGCGGTCCGCCATGCGATCGGACGACGCCCGTGACGCGCTCCACGGCGGCCGCGTCGGCCACCGAGGTCCCTCCGAACTTGAGGATCCGCGGCTGTAGCATGACGTCTCCCAAAAGCACGATCGGCCGCGACGGCTGAGTTGCGCGTCGCGGCCGATCTGTCTCTTACGCCCGAGGGCTCGAGCCCCCCTACAGTGATCGTCTCCCGCGCGCGCTCGCCGAGCCCGGCTTCTTCTGCTTGGCGGCAGAAGGAGCCCGACACGGGAGGCGCTTCAGGAACGCGGGCGTGGGCATGATGAACGCCGAAACTTAGGCGCCCGCCGGGTCGGCGCAAGGCGGGCCTCCGGTGAGGCACGGTTGCTACAGATGTCGACAAAAACGTGCATATTTTGCACGTTTCTTAGTACAGTATAGCACACCTATACGAATGGGTAGTAGCGTACTGTAGCATGATTCGTGCATATTTTGCGCGAAACGACGTACACAAACTTCAACGTTCCACCCCCTGACTGGGAGACCGTATGACGGGAGAAGGCGTGAAGCGCTCGGTCGGCGTTGGTTTGATGCTGGCGTTGGCCTGTCCGCTGGTCCTGGCGGCGCAAGCAGTCCCGGCGGATTCGCTCGCCACAGCCGCGAACGCCGCCGCGGCGGCGAATACGGTCGCCATCAATTTCGTGTGGACCCTCGTCGCTGGGTTCCTTGTCATGTTCATGCAGGCCGGGTTCGCGATGGTCGAGACCGGGTTCACGCGCGCCAAGAATGCCGCGCACACGATCACCATGAACTTCATGGTCTACGGCATCGCGATGCTGGCGTACTGGGTCGTCGGCTTTGCGCTGCAGGCCGGCGGTGTCGGCGCGCTCGGCACGCTCGGCGGCTACGACAAGCTCGCCCATGAAGTCTCGCTCACGATCGCTGGCAAGGAGTGGGGGCTGTTCGGCGCGACGGGCTTCTTCCTCAGCGGCGTCGCATACGCGGCCCCGGTGTTCACGTACTTCCTGTTTCAGATGGTGTTTATGGACACCGCGGCCACGATTCCCACGGGTGCGTTGGCCGAGCGTTGGAAGTTCTCGGCGTTCGTGGTGTTCAGTGTGTTCGTCGGGGCGTTCATCTATCCCATCTATGCCAACTGGACCTGGGGCGGCGGCTGGCTCGCGATGCTGGGCAAGAACCTCGGGCTCGGCCACGGACACGTGGACTTCGCTGGGTCGTCGGTCGTACACATGACCGGCGGCGTCATGGCGCTGGTGACGGCGGCGCTGCTCGGTCCGCGCCGCGGGAAGTACAATGCCGACGGCACGAGCAACGCGATCCCGGGCCACAACATCCCGATGGCGCTGATCGGGACGTTCATCCTGGCGTTCGGGTGGTTCGGGTTCAACGCGGGCTCGACGCTGGCGGGCTCGGACCTGCGCATCGGGGTCATCGCGACGAACACGATGCTGGCTGGGGCGGCTGGAGGCATCACCGCAATGCTCTACATGTGGTTCAAGTACGGCAAGCCCGATCCTTCGATGGTGGCGAACGGCACGCTCGCCGGACTCGTCGCCATCACCGCGCCGTGCGCGTTCGTGACCGCGCCGTCGGCCGTGTTGATCGGTGGCGTCGCGGGCGTACTGGTCTGCGTGGCAGTGTTCTTCATCGACGGGAAGCTTCATATCGACGACCCCGTCGGTGCCATCTCGGTGCACGGCGTCAACGGGTTGTGGGGCATTCTCTCGCTCGGCTTGCTGGCCGACGGCACGTACGGCGACGGGTGGAACGGGGTCCCGGGCGCCGTGCGCGGGTTGCTGTATGGTGACGCGAGCCAGTTCGTCGCGCAGCTGGTCGGCGGCGTCACCAACTTCGTCGCCGTCGGCGCGATGGCGTACGCGGCCTACAAAGTCACCGACGTGCTGGTCGCCGGGCACCGCGTATCGGCCGAGGTGGAAGAGCTCGGCCTCGACCTGCCCGAGATGGGCGCGTTGGCCTACCCCGACACGCCGGAAGTCTCGTCGGCGGTGATTCTCAGCGAGTCGGCCGCCGTGTCGTTGGGGGCGGCGCAGCTCGAGCCGGAGCCGGAAGCGATCTAACCGTAGGGGCGCAGCATGCTGCGCCCCTACTTCAGAGGAGCTAGCCAGATGAAACTGATCACCGCGGTGGTCCGCCCCGAGCGGCTGCCGCACGTGAAGGCCGCCCTGTTCCGCGCCGGCGTCACCGGGATCACGATCAGTCGCGTGAGCGGGCACGGCGGCGAGCACGAGATGCTGGAGCACTACCGTGGCCGGACCGTCGTGCTCGAATTCCGGGAGAAGGTGCGGCTCGAGATGGCGTGCTCGGATCCGTTCGTGGAGCCGACGATCAAGGCGATTCTTACAGCCGCGCGCACCGGGCAGGTCGGCGACGGCAAGATCTTCGTGCAGCCGCTCGAGCGCGTCATCCGTATCCGCACCGGCGAGGTTGACACCGCGGCCGTCACGGCGGTGACCGCGGACGCGGTGCAGCGCCGGGCCCTGAAGGAGGCGACATCATGAGAGCCGTGCTCTTTTGCCTATTGCTGGTCGCGCCGGGCGCGCTCTGCGCCCAAGGCGCGTCTTCCTCGCCCAAGGACACCGCCGCGGCGAAAACACCCGACCCGCCGGCGCAGCCGGTGAACCATCTGGAGACTACGCTGGCGGGGTTCAAGCTCACGGGCTTCGCGGAGGGATCGTACTCGTACTCCGGCCACAGCGTCGGGACTACCATCGTCGGCCGGCTGTACGACCGGCTGCAAAACACGTTCGCCCTGAACGCGCTGGCGGTGGTGCTCGACAAGCCCTACGACCCGACGAAGTTCAGCGCCGGGTTCCACACCGAGGTGCTGGTGGGGCAGGACGCGAGCGTCATCCAGTCCAACGGGTTCTTCGGCCCCGGCACGCCAGCCGACGTGCCGCACCTCTATGTCACCCTGAACGTCCCCACGGCTAGCGGCAATGGCCTGCAGTTCAAAGTGGGGCGCATGGTCACCCTCATGGGCGTGGAGGTGATCGAGACGTACGCCAACCCCAATTGGTCGGAGGCGAACCAGTTCATCTACGTGGAGAACTTTACGGGGACCGGCGTGAG
>DATNOR010000184.1:0-5120 GCA_035601235.1 Gemmatimonadales bacterium | reverse complement strand
GACAGGGGGTGAGGACCCGAGAGGGGATCAACGGGGTGAGCACCGGCGGCGCAGGGGGGCGCGTGTCATGCATCACATTTTCCCTGGTCGCTAAGTGTGACCCCAGTCACGACTTCCATCGCGCCAACTGGGTATGCTTCGAGCGTGAGCATGCCTTTCCGCCCCATGACTCCCACGCGCCTCCAGGCGAAGGGATGGGCGCGGGTCGGACGACCCGGCGCGCATCTGCTGCGGCGTGGTGCGTGGTACCCCGTCGTCCGGATCTCCTCGAGTCACATCGTGGTGTTGGACGTCAATCGGCGGAACGTGCCGGTCGATCGGCGATTCCTAGAGATTCGCTATCATCCTCCGGAGCGCTGGAGCGTCGTGCGTTGCGAGGCGCGCGAGATTCAGCGGGTCGGCCGGCTGTTTCCGCTTACCTACGCTGTGTGCCCCGCCTGCCGCCACCGCCAGGGGTTCGGCACCGATGTGAAGGACATGACCTGCGAGCGGTGCAAGAAGCAGGCATCGCTGGCGTGGGATGAGATGAGCTGACGGCGGGGACGCGGGACGAGAGAAGGGGGACGGGTCGGCTCCGATGCCACCCGTCCCCCTTCTCTCGTCCCCCGTCCCGTCAAAGCACCGCCACCCGATCTCCCACGCTGACGATCCCCGACCCCACTCCGCGGCAATAGTACCCCCGCGTCCCGCCGTCGAGAAACTGGAGCTGCTCCTTCAACACGTCGGCCTCGACCGTGCCCCCGAGCGCCCAGCCGGTGAAGGGCCGGCACGGGTGCGCGACCTGTAGCACCTCCAGGCGCGCGAGCTCCCGGCCGTCGGGCGCGAGCAGCGCGATGCCCGTGTCGAGATCCTCGACCGCGATGCGCCCCGTGGTCTCGACGATGATGTTCTCGCCGGCGCATCCTAGTGTGATGCGCTCACCGAACCGCTCGCGCATCAGCGCGTAGTGCGACGTGAAGCCGAGCGACACGCCGTGCACGCCGTCTGGGTTCTTGGTCCAGGGATGGGCGCGATGGTGGACGTCCACCAGCCAGGCGCCGTCCGCGCTCTCTCCCAGCACGCCGTCGGGCCCCACGGCGACGCGGTCGACCGCGAGCAGCGGGGCAGGGTCGTAGCTGCGCCGGGGCTTTTCACCGGTCTTGAGCGAGGAGCGCTGGATCTGCAGGCGGACGATGCGGCCGAGCTCGCGCATAACGCAATCTAGCAAAACCTAGTATGATGTGGGTCGCCAACTTCCATGCGAATCACGCTCGGCTGGGCCCGCTGTGCCGACAACGTGGCGGACATCCTCCGCCGCGGGGCGTGGTACCCGATCGTCGAGGAGTCGCCCGACGGGCACGTCGTGGTGGAGGTGCGCCAGCAGCGGGTGCGGCTCGCCCGCGTGGACGTGACGGTGCGGGCCGAGCCGCCGGACCACTGGAGCATCGTGGCCCGCACGGGCGTGCTGCGGCCGACGCTGGGAGGGCGGGGGAGGGACGTGGCGGCCACCTACGCCGTCTGCCCGCTGTGTCACTACCGTCAGGACTTCGCCGCCAAGCCCGCCACACTCAAGTGCGTCCGCTGCGGCGCCACGTCGCCCGTGGACTGGAGCGAGACCTGTTAGACGTTGCAGAGCTTGCCGGCTGACATGTAGTTAGTATATTAACGGTCAACATATTAACTACTCATGCCCGACCGCTCCGCCCTCGCCCTCCAGCTCACCGACGCCATCGCGCTGGCGCGGGCCGCTGTGGAGCACGCCGGCGACCGGGCGTTCCGCACCTACGGCCTGTCGCACCGGGCGCATGCCGTGCTGTTGGCCGTGGACCTGGGCGGTCCCGACGGGGCGCGCCCCAAGGACGTCGCCGCGCAGCTCGACGTCTCCCGCGCCGCCGCGACCACGTTCATCCAGCGGCTCGAAACCAAGGGGCTGGTGGAGACCACGCCCGACCCGGAGGACGACCGCGGCGTGCGCGTGACGCTGACGCGCCGCGGGCTCGAGGTGCTGCTGCGCGCCAGCCAGTTGGAGCGCCGGCTCGCGGCGCGCGCCATCGAGGGACTGCCCGCGTCGAGCATCGCGCGTACCGTGGACCTGCTGCAGGAGTTCAAGCAGCGGCTGGAGGACAAGCAGATCGGCGTCGTCCGGTAGATGGGGGTTACCACCGATCGGGTTTTCCACAGCGAGCTCACCATCCCGCAATGTTGAAAACTGCCGATGCGTCCGTGCAGGCGGCCGCCCGAGCCCTGCGAGCCGCGCGCTCTCTCGTGGTGACCACCGGTGCGGGCATGTCCAGCGACTCAGGTGTCCCCACGTTTCGAGACGCGCTTACCGGCCTGTGGGCGCGCTACGACCCCGAGGAGCTCGCGACCGAGGCGGCGTTCCGTCGCAATCCCGCCCGCGTGTTCGGATGGTACGTGTGGCGCCGTCGCCTGGTCCGAGCGGCGGTGCCGCACGCCGGCTATCATGCCCTGGTGGCGCTGGAGCGGATCGTTCCCGAGCTTGTCGTGGTCACGCAGAACGTGGACGGCCTGCACCGGCGCGTGGGCAGCACGCGAGTGGTGGAGCTGCACGGCTCGCTCGAGCGGTTCTCGTGCCTCACGGCGCGGCATCCGTTCCCGCCCGACCAGGTCGCGACGCCGGAGACGGACGGCGACGTCGAGCCGCCGCGCTGCCCGCGCTGCGGCGCGCTGGTGCGGCCGGACGTGGTGTGGTTCGGTGAAACCCTGCCCCCGGAGGCGAGCGCCGCGGCGTGGGACTGGAGCGCGCGCTGCGACGCGATGCTGGTGGTGGGGACGTCAGGGCTGGTGCAGCCGGCGGCGCAGCTGCCGCTGGTGGCGCGCGGAGCGGGGGCCGTGGTGATCGAGGTCAATCCCGAGCCTACGGAGATCTCCCGCGCCGCGCATATCACTTGTCGCGGGCCGGCCGGCGCGGTGCTGCCGGCGCTGCTCGCGGCCTTCACAGAAAGGGAAAGGGAACGACCCTGATTCGCCGCACCAAGATCGTCGCCACGCTCGGGCCCGCGACGGGCAAGCCCGAGCAGATCGCCGGGCTGATCGACGCCGGCGTGAACGTGATCCGCGTGAACGCGTCGCACGGGACGCCCGAGCTGCGGGCGGGGTGGATCGCCGCCGTGCGCCAGGCGGCGGACGCGGCGGGGGTGCCCGTCGCGGTGCTGTGGGATCTGCAGGGCCCGCGCATCCGCGTGGGCAAGTTGGCCGAGCCGCGCGAGCTCCTGCCCGGCGAAACCGTCGTGTTCGCCCCCGAGGAGATCGCCCGCGGCGACGAGCTGCCGACGACCTACGCCGACCTCGCCACCGACGTCCGGCCGGGGTCCCGCATCCTGCTCGACGACGGACTGCTCTCGGTCGAGGTCACGCGCATCACGCCTCCGCGGGTGGAGGGCCGGGTCGAGGACGGCGGGACGCTCACCTCGAACAAGGGCATGAACCTGCCCGGCCTGCACGTGTCCGCGCCGGCGCTCACCGAGAAGGACCGCGAGGACGCGGCCCACGCCGCGTCGGTGGGGGCCGACTACCTCGCCCTCTCGTTCGTGCGCCGGGCGGAGGACATGGCCGAGCTGCGCGCGCTCGTGCCGGCGGAAACGAAGCTGGTCGCCAAGATCGAGAAGGCGACCGCGCTCGACGACCTGCCGCGCATTCTCGCCGCGTCCGATGCCGTCATGGTGGCCCGCGGCGATCTCGGCGTCGAGCTGCCGTTCGAAGAAGTGCCGGTGGTGCAGAAGCGTCTGATCCGCGAAGCGAACCGCCACGGCAAGCCGGTGATCACGGCGACCCAGATGCTCGAGTCGATGGTGCACAATCCGCGGCCCACGCGCGCCGAGGCGTCGGACGTGGCCAATGCGATCCTGGACGGCACCGACGCCGTCATGCTCTCGGCCGAAACCGCCGTGGGCGCCCATCCGCTCGAGGCGGTGCGGGCGATGGACCGCATCATCAAGGAGATGGAGCGCCACGGCCCCGCCGCGGGCGTCAGCACGGGGCGCGACGAGCGCCGCGCCACGCCGGGAGCGACCGTCTCCGTGGAGGACGCCATCGCGCTCGGCACCAGTGCGGTGGCGCGGATGCTGCGGACGCCGCTCATCGTGACGCTCACCAAAGGCGGCTTCACGTCCCGGAAGGTGGCTGCCCTGCGCGCCCCCGTGCCGATCCTCGCCGTGACCACCGAGGCTACGACCTACCGCCAGCTCGCGCTCGTGTGGGGCGTGATTCCCGTGCTGGTGGACCGCGTGCCGGGCTACGATGCCATGCTCGCCGTGGTGCGCGATCTGCTGTTGAAGCGCGGCTACGCGCACGCCGGCGATCGCATCGTGATGACGGCGGGTGTGCCGTGGGAGGTCTCGGGGGCCACGAACCTGCTCAAGGTCGAGGTCGTGTGAGGTGAGGCTCGTGTTCCTGGGGACGGGGACGTCGTACGGGGTGCCGCAGATCGGGTGCGGGTGCCGCACCTGCACATCCGCCGACGCGCGCGACCGGCGCACGCGCAGCGCCGCGCTGATCGAGTCGGGGGGCCGCCGCCTGCTCATCGACACTCCTCCCGAGCTGCGGTTGCAGCTGGTGGCGGCCGGCGTGGGCACCGTGGACGCCGTGCTCTTCACCCATGCCCATGCGGATCACGTGCACGGCATCGACGATCTGCGGGCGATCTCCGTGCGCCAGGGGGCGGCGCTCGACGTGTACGGCGCGGCGGAAACGCTCACCGAGCTGGCACGCCGCTTTCCCTACATCTTCGATCACACGCCGCCGCAGCCGGGCACGAGCAAGCCCCAGCTCGCCCCGCACCAGCTCGAGCCCGACCGCGAGACGACGATCGCCGGCATGGCGGTGCGGTCCGTACCGCTGCCCCACGGCGCCGACACCGTGCTGGGCTTTCGCGTCGGCGCGATGGCCTATCTCACGGATGCGAAGGCGGTGCCCGAGGGCGCGCGCGCGCGGCTCGCGGGTCTCGAGGTGCTGGTGCTGAACGCGCTGCTTCCCCGGCCGCACCCGCTGCACCTCTCGATTCCCGAGGCCGTCGCCGCCGCGCAGCAAATCGGCGCGCGCCGCACCTTCCTCACGCACCTGACGCACGACAGCCCGCACGCCGAGCTCGCCGCGCGGCTCCCTCCCGGCATCGCGCCGGC
>DATNOR010000183.1:0-17091 GCA_035601235.1 Gemmatimonadales bacterium | reverse complement strand
ACCGCGTCGCGGTGCGGCGACTCAGCCAATCGCCAGCATCCGGTCGATCGCACGCCGCGCCCGCCCGGCAACGGCGGCGGGCACGGTCACCTCGTGCTTCAGGTCGCGCAGTGAGTCGCGCAGCTTCTCGAGCGTGATCTGTTTCATGAAGCGGCACTCGGCCGACTCCGCCAGCGGGTAGAACTCCTTGTCGGGGTTCTCGCGGCGCAGCCGGTACAGCACGCCCGTCTCGGTCGCGACCACGAACCGTCGCGCCGGCGAGGTCCGCGCCCGCCGCGTCATTTCTTCGGTCGAGACGATGTGGGTACGGCCGGCGGCGACGTCGCCGTCCGCCGCCGCGGAATACATGGTGCTCGTCACGCAGCCGCACTCGGGATGCACCAGGAATTCGGCATCCGGGTGCTCGCGCCGCTTAGCCTCCACGTCTCCGGGGCCGAGCGCCGCGTGCACGTGACACTCCCCCATCCAGACCTCGATGGGGCGCCCCGTCACGCGGCGCACGTGGCTCCCCAGGAAGAAGTCCGGCACGAACAGTACCGGGACGTCGGGCGGCAGTGCCTCCACGACCGCCACCGCGTTGCCCGAGGTGCAGCAGTAGTCGGCCTCGGCCTTCACGGCGGCGCTGCAGTTCACGTAAGCGACGACCAAACCGTCGGGATGCGTGGCGCGCCAGGCGCGCACGTCTCGCGCCTCGATTGTGGCGGCGAGCGAGCACCCGGCATCCGGGTCGGGAATGAGCACGCGCTTGTCGGGATTGGCGATAGCGGCCGTCTCGGCCATGAAGTGGACGCCGCAGATGACGAGCAGCGGCGCATCGAGCTCGCTGGCGCGCCGCGCCATCCGGAGCGAGTCGGCGACCACGTCTGCCACGTCCTGGATCTCGGGTCGCTGGTAGTTGTGGGCCAGGATCGCCGCCCGCCGTTCGGCCTTGAGGGCCAGGATTTCGGTCGTGAGGTCCGACATGCACGCGCACCCATTGGTGGAGGAACCGCCGCGGGGGGGCCGTTTGGGCAACGCCTCGGTCCACCGAAGGGGATGGACCGCTCCCGGCAGGGGGCGCGTACGTCACAGCGCCATCTGAATGGTAAGCGCACGGAGCTTCCGGCGGGAGGCTCGGCGGCGTCAGGCTTGACCGTCCCGCCCGTGCGGCCTAGTGTCCGGCCCCATGCTGGGGGCCCAACTCCCACTCGTGAGCGCCCTGCCGTTCGTGGCGTTGCTCGCGGCGATCGCCGTGCTGCCGCTCGTCGCCCCGCGCTGGTGGCATCCGAACGGCAACAAGGCCATCGTCGCGGTCGCGCTCTCGCTCCCGGTGCTGTGGCAGCTGGGGATCGCCTTCGGGGAGCCCGGCCGGGTGGTGTTGGCGGACAAGATGCACGACTACGTCGGGTTCATCATCGTGATCGGTGCGCTGTTCGTGATCACCGGTGGCATTCACATCCAGGGCTCGCTCTCGGGCACGCCGCTCGTGAACACGGGGATGCTAGGACTGGGAGCGGTGCTCGCGAACCTCCTGGGCACCACTGGGGCCTCGGTCCTGCTGATCAGGCCGTTGTTGCGGGCCAACAGGAGCCGGCAGCGCACGGCGCACATCGTCATCTTCTTCATCTTTCTCGTCTCGAACTGTGGTGGCCTGCTCACCCCCGTGGGCGATCCGCCCCTCCTGCTCGGCTTCCTGAAGGGCGTGCCGTTCGAGTGGACCCTGCGACTGTGGCCGCAGTGGCTCACAATGACGGCCTCGCTGCTCGTCATCTTCAACGTGTGGGATCAGTGGGCCCTGGACCGCGAAGAGCGGCGGCGCCCCGGCTCGCAGCTCGAGCAGGTCATGGTGCACGAGCCGTTGCGGATCCAGGGCGGGGTCTCCGTGGCCGCGCTCGGCGCCGTGCTCCTGACGATCATCGCCGCCGGTAAGGCCGCGGCCGCGGGACGGCCCTGGGCCGCGGGAGCTCAGGAGGTCGTCCTCGTGGCGTTCGCTCTCACCGCCTACGGCGCGACGCCGAGCGAGAACCGCGAGCGCAACGCGTTCACGTTCGGCCCGATCGTCGAGGTGGCGGTGCTGTTCGCCGGGATCTTCGTGACGATGGCGCCCGTGCTCGAGATCCTCAACGGCTGGAGCGAGGGGGCGCGCACGGTATTGGGCTTGCGGTTCGGGGTGAACCAGCCCTGGGAGTTCTTCTGGACGGCGGGCGCGCTGTCGAGCGTGCTCGACAACGCTCCGACCTACCTGGCCTTCGTCGCCAGCGCGGCCGGTCTCGAAGGCGTGCCGGCGCAGGGGCGCTTCATCGGCGCGCTGGCGCTCGATCCCGGCGCGGCGCGCCTGCTCGCCGCGATTTCCACGGGGGCGGTGTTCATGGGCGCGAACACCTACATCGGGAACGCGCCCAATTTCATGGTCAAGGCCATAGCCGAGGAGAACGGGATCAAGATGCCCTCGTTCTTCGGGTACATGGCCTACAGCTGTGGGATTCTGCTACCGCTGTTCGTCGCCATCACGTTTATTTTTTTCTAGATCGGGAGCAACGAGCGGACGTGCGTGGGATGATCGGGCTGCGGATCAGCCTCATCGCGGTGGCGTGCTGGACGACGGCGGCGTCCGGTCAGACGGTGACTGTCGTCCACAACGTCAACCTGCGCCCCGATCCCTCGACCGAATACCCTACCATACGGCTCCTCACGCCATCCGAGCCGCCCCTGACCCTGCTCGAAGCCACCCCCGAGAGCGAGTACTACCACGTCCGCACGGGCGCCGGAGAAGAGGGGTACGTCTGGGGTCGTGACGTGCGCGTGAGCGTCACTCCGCCCGCCCTGCCCGCCCCGCCGGCGGCGCCGCTTCCCTCCGGCGCCGGGGTGCCGGGCTCGGCGAGCATGGTGGGGTGTGGGGACAGTTTGTGGCAGCACGTCTACCATCCGTCGCGCCTGCTCGTGCAGCAGGACTGTGTCACCGTAACGGGCATGATCGTCGACGCCACCGCGGGCCAGGCGCACCACGAGCCCGACGGCGTACGTCATGAGCCGGACGGCGACACCCACGGGTGGCTGCAGGTCGATTCGCAGTTCGCGAGCTTGATCAACGCCGGCAATCGGTCGGACGAAGGCGGCAATCTCGTGTTCGAGATCGTGTGCCATTACACCGTCACGCAGAGCGACGCGCAGCCCGCCTGTGCGGGATTCACCGACCACACGATCATTCCGCCCCTCGGCACGCACGTCGCGATCACGGGAACCTTCGCGCGGGAAAAGAACCACAAGCAGTGGAACGAGATTCACCCCGTGTCACGCATCGAGCCGCAATAGCACTTCTGCTTTACCACGGGCCCGCGGTTGTGTCCGGCACGTGCTCTTCGATGTGAACCGCCGGCGCCCGCTGGCGCCCGAGCCGCGCGTTGAGTGCGGGCAGCTCGGCCGTGAGCAGCTGCTGCCAGCGGCGCAACGCGCCCCCCACGCGCTCACGCTGTGCAACGAACACGGCCCGCGCCTGCTCGGTAGGCTCGCGATCGGCGCTCTCCACCGCGGTCTCGAGCCCGGCCAGCTCGTCGCCCGCGCCGTCCACCGCGCGCGCCAGGCTGTCGACCTGCCCGTCGAGCGCGGTGAGCGACGCACGGGTCGCGCGGTCGAGCGATCGAGCCGCCAGTGCGCTGATCTGGTCGCGCGCGCTGCGCAGGCTCCCGGCCAGCGCGTGCTGCTCGGCCATGGCGTTCCAGATGTCGAGGCCAAGGCGCAGCTGGGCGACGACGCCCGAGTCGGCGACGTGGACCCGCGGATCGAGCTCGACCCGGAGCGACCGGGTGTAGGTCTGCCCGCCGACGCCGAGCCGGACTTCGTAAACCCCCGGGAAGACCAGCGGTCCCTGCGGCTCGGCCACGGTTCCCTGGCCGGCGATAGCGGCAATGCTGTAGCCATAGCGCGCGGCGGGGGGTGGAGGATAGCGCAGGTCCCACACAAAGCGGTTGAGCCCGACATTGCGCGTGGGTGGCTCGAGGCGCGGCAACCATTCGACGGCGATCTGCGGCGGCTCCACCGGGGGCGTCGCACGGTCGTCGCTCGAGAAGCGGCGAACGAGACCACCGCGCGAGTCGCGAATCTCGAGAGTCACAGGACCATCGGGCACGGCTCGCAGCAGATAATCGATCACCGCCCCGGCCGGCGGGTTCGTGCCGTGCGGCTCTTCCGGCGGCAGCGGCGTGTCATTGCTGACGCTGCGGCGCACCCGGACCGCCGGTGCCGGAGCGAACAAGTAGACAGGGGCGCGCAGCGCGGAGTCCCCCATCTGGCGCAGCGGGGTGAGGTCGTCGAGCACCCAGAACGAGCGACCGTGTGTGGCCGCGATCAGGTCACGGCCGTGGACCGCGAGGTCCCGCACCGACACCACCGGCAGATTGAGCTGCAGCGACTGCCAGTGGTCGCCGTCGTCGAACGACACGTACACGCCCGTCTCGGTGCCCGCGTACACGAGCCCCGCACGGACGGGGTCCGCGCGCACCGCTTGCACGTACGCCTGCGGCGCGATCCCCTGGTCGCTCCGCGTCCAATGCGCACCCCCGTCGCGGGTCCGGTAGATGTACGGCGCGAAGTCATCCACCCGGTGGCGGTCGACGGCGGCGTACGCGACGGCTGTGTCGAAGGGCGACGCCTCGAGCCAACTGATGGTGCTCCAGGGCTCGAGGCCCTGGGGCGTCACGTCCTGCCAGTGTCGGCCGGCGTCGCTGGTCCGGTGGATCAGTCCGTCGTCCGTCCCGACCCAGAGCAACCCCGCGGCGCGCGGCGACGGGGCGATGGCGTACACCACTCCGTAGCCCCGTCCGGCGGCGTTCGCGCCCGTGGTCGCGCCGGCACGCGTCAGGTCGGGGCTGATCGCCTCCCAGTGGAGGCCGCCGTCTCTGGTGCGCAGCACCATCTGGGCGCCAAGGTAGAGCGCGTGCCGATCGACGCGGTCGAACACCAGCGGCGACGTCCACGTAAAACGGTATTTCCGTTGCGGCATCGGTACCCCGAAGGTCGACACGGGCCAGGGCGAGATGTCCTGCGACTGGCCCGTGCGCCGGTCGAACCGATGCACGCCGCCGTAGGTGTCGCCGCCGTAGACGATGGCGGAATCGAGCGGGTCGGGGGCGATGTAGCCGCTCTCGCCCGCGCCCACCGGGGCCCAGTCACGCAACGTGATCTCCCCGAAATCGCTGCGGCTCGTCACCCCGGCGGTGCCCGCGTCCTGCTGGGCGCCGTAGACGCGGTAGGGGAAGGCGTCGTCCGTGACCACGTGGTAGAACTGTGCCGTGGGCTGATTGTACCAGCTGCTCCAGGTCCGGCCAGCGTCGAGCGTGATCACCGCGCCCTGGTCGCTGCCCACGATCATGCGCGTCGGACTCCGGGGATCGACCCACAACTCATGATAGTCGTCCCCGCCCGGCTGTCCCTTGAGCACGGCGAACGTCTTACCGCCATCACTGGATCTGAGGAGCGACACGTTGGGCACGTACACGACGTCGGGGTTTTCGGGATCGACCGTGACCCGGCAGAAGTACCAGTTGCGGCTCGTCAGTCGCGGGTCGCTCCCCACGAGGCGCCACGTCGCACCGCCATCGTCGGAGCGGTACAGCCCGGCGCCCGCCTTCGCGCCGATCAGCGCATAGACCCGTCCGCCGCGGCCGACCGCGAGACCGATGCGGCCGAGCGGACCGACGGGGAGGCCGTGACCGGTGACGGGCGTCCAGGTGGCCCCGCCGTCCGCCGACTTGTACAACCCGCTCCCGGGTCCTTCGTCCGGCGGGTACTGCTCCCACGCTGTGCGGCGGGCCTGATACAAGGCGGCGTACACCACTCGCGGATCGGCGGGATCCGCCGCCAGGTCGATGGCCCCGGTATCGGGATCCCTGTACAGCACCTTGGTCCAGGTGCGCCCGCCGTCGGTGGAGCGGAACACGCCGCGCTCGGGGTTGGGGCCGTAGGCGTGTCCCAGCGCCGCGACGAGCACAACGTCGGGATTCCGGGCATCTATCAGCACCTTCCCGATGTGCCGCGTGTCGCTGAGGCCGAGCGCGTGCCAGTGGGCACCGCCGTCGGTGGACTTGTAGACGCCGGCGCCATAAGTGATGTCGGAGCGGATCGAAGCCTCGCCGGTCCCCACGTAGATAACGTTCGGGTCCGAGGGCGCGAGGGCCAACGCGCCGATGGAGGCGATCGGCTGGTCGTCGAACAGCGGCTCCCAGGTGACGCCGGCGTTCCGAGTGCGCCACACGCCGCCGTCCACGGCTCCGAAGTAGAACGTGGTGGCGTCGCCGGGAACTCCCGCTACGGCCAGCACGCGACCGCCGCGGTGTGGGCCGATGAGGCGCCACCGCAGCGCGCCGTACGTGCCCGGCGGAACGGTCTGAGATGGTGCCGGGACCGCCACGACGAGGGCGATCGCGAACGAGCCGAGCAGCGAGGCGGATCGGATCTGGTTCATGGACGGGAAGATGCTCCCGGCGAGCGGGAGTGCAAAGGCTTCGTGAACCCCGGGCTTGCGCCCGGGGTCAGTAAATCATCAGGTTCACTGTGCCGAAAACCGCAGGCCTTTCCATCACCGTGTACGGCGGCGCCCCCGGAGAGATCGGGGGGAACCGCATTCTCGTCGAGTGGCCCGCGCGCCGCTGGCTGCTCGACTTCGGCATGCGGTTCGGGCCCACGGGCCGGTTCTTCGAGGAGTTCGTGCAACCCCGGGGCGCGACGCTCGGCTTGCGCGACTATCTCCGGATGGGCCTCATCCCGCCGCTCGAAGGCCTGTATCGTGGCGATCTCTCGGCCCATGATCCGGGGCTGTGGGCGCGGTATCGTAGTCACCCGCAGTATCGCACCGTGGACCGCGCGGACGGCGTGCTGCTGTCTCACGGACACGTCGACCACGTGGGCTCGATGGGGTTCTTGCGTGAGGATATTCCGGTGTACACAGGACTCACCACGGCGCTGATCGGGAAGTGCCTCCAGGACCCGAAGCCCACGGGCGTCGACGGAGAGTTCAACTACCTCGTGCCCCGCGCCTCGAAGGGAGACGTGCTCGAAGCCGCCCGCGGCGCCCCCCGCATTCAGCGCAAGCACTACATCGCGACCGATGGCACCGACGTCACCGATCCCGCGGTGGCGATCGCGCAGCTCGCCGGCTTCTGGAGTTGGGTGCCGGGAGAGCGGACCAGCATCCAGTCGGCGCCGCTCGAGCTCCTGGACGGGCGGCGGCTCGGCGAGCTCGGCGTCAGGTTCTGGCGGGTGGATCACTCGATTCCGGGGTCGGGCGCCTGGGGGATCGAGACGCCGATCGGGTGGGTGATCTACAGCGGCGATCTCCGCATGCACGGCCATTCGCGGCAGCGCACCGAGAAGTTCGTGAAAGCGGCACGGGCGCTCGAGCCGGCGCTGCTCATCATCGAGGGAACACGGGTGGACCAGAGCGGCGCCGTGACGGAGCCCGAGGTCCACCAGGCGGCGGACGACGTGGTGCGGCAGGCGGGCGGCGTGGTGATCGCCGACTTCACGGCGCGCAACATCGAGCGGCTGCGGACCTTCCGCGACATCGCCACGGCGCGCGGCCGGCGGCTCGTGGTGACGACCAAGGACGCCTACATGTTGGAGCATCTCCACGTCATCGACCCCAACATCCCCCACCCCGCCTCCGGCGGACTGGCGATCCTCGACGAGCCGCTCGGTACGGTACCGAACTGGGAGAAGGACGTGCGCCAGCGTTTCGCCGCGAACTTCGTGAAGGCGGCCGACGTGCGGCGCGAGCCCGGGGCGTACATCCTCTGCCTGTCGTACTGGGACATCACCAACCTGGTCGATTTAGAGCCGGCAGGCGGGACCTACATCTACTCGAGCTCCGAGGCGCACAGCGAGGAGCAGGAGATCGACGCCAAGCGGCTCACCAACTGGCTCGATCACTTCGCGCTGCGGAAGGTGGGCGGGCTGCCGGGCGCGGAGCAGGGGCCGTATCACGCGTCGGGGCACATCGATGGACCCGCCTTGCAGGGCCTGATCGAGGAGATCGGCGCGCGGCGGATCCTGCCGGTGCACACCGAGCACCCGGAGTGGTTCGAGCAGCGCTGGGGCAAGCAGGTGGTCATGGTGGCAGAGGGCGTCCCCACGACGTTCTGACATCATCCCGCCCGAACGTCGACGTGAGGGGGGGAGGGCAGCTCAGAGGCCGCGCAGCGCCACCGGCAGCTCGAGAAAGGCGCCGAACGCCTGCGCGGCCTCCCGCACCGCCTCCCGTTCGGACCGGGTGAGATCCACGAGCAGGCGCAGGTCGACGACTACGGCCGTCTTGGTCAGCGTCCGCTTCCACCCGCCAACTACTTGACCGTCGACCACGATGGCGTGCGCCAACAGGGCACCGCGGCCGGTCATGATCCCGGTCGAGCACAGCCGCTCAGCGATCGCACTGCGATTCTCGAAACTGACGAGGTACTCGTCGAAGTTGGGCAGCAGATAGGCGGTGGGTGCGCGCCGGCGCGGCGGTCGCCGCGACGGGTCGCACCAGTACCGCTCGCCGCCGATGACCTCGCGCGTCAGGCGGCGCCCGGCGATCTGCACGCCCCTCCCCGCGTCCGCCTGCGTCAGGCCCGACCACCAGGCGAAATCCTTCAGCGTGGCCGGCCCGCGCGTCGCGAAGTATCTCAAGGTCAGCTCGAGCAGCGCCGCGTCGCGCTCGAGCGGCGCGGCGGGCGGGACGCGCTCCTCGAGCAGCGCATATGTCGCCTGCTTGCCCCGGCGCGCTCCGCTGCACACGATGCCGTCGAGCTCCGCGCGCATCAACAGCTGGCCCAGGCGCTGCGATTCCGTCAGGCCGATCCGCGCCCGGCGCAGCACCTGCGCGAGCTCCGCGCGAGTGAACTGCCCGCCGCCCCGTAACGCGCGCGTGAGCGCGGTGCGACTCCTCCGAAACGTGGCGGCGTCGAGTCCCAGCTGCTGGTCATGGTAGGCCATCGCCGACTTCACGCGAGCGGCGGTCAGGGCCAGCATCCAGCGGATGTCGGCCGGTGCGACGAAGTGCCAGGTGGGGCGCAGTATATGGGTGCGGAGGATCGATCCGTCGCTCACGGCGCGCTCGACCACGGCATCGACGGCCCCTCGGGTGCGCGCGCCGACGCCCCATTTCGCGCCGGCGTAGTCCTGCGCCTGAACGGCGCCGAGCCGACGTACCACCCCGGCCGGGTCGGTGAGGGTCGAGGTGAGGAGCTGTTGATTGGCGAGTCGCCGCTGCGCGATGTCGTTCCCGAGGCGAGTCACGGCACGGCGTTCGCGATCACGATTTCCAGATCCGGCGGGGCCCGCTTGCGACACTCTTTCCTGAGGTCGTCCATGTCGGCCGCGAGGAACTTTCCCAGAATGCCGTGCGCGGTGACCTCGAACGCCGGCAGCTCCTTCTTGGCGGTGGTGTTGGAATACAGGGCGATCACCGCGCGCTCGTCGAACCGGTAGAAGGAGTAGGTCGGGTAGCGATCGAACAGCCAGACGTGGGCGGGCTTGCCGAAGTCTCTCGCCAGCCGCGCGAAGTAGCGGTAGGCATCGGCGACCAGCGCGGGGATCAGGGGCCCGTCCTCGAAATGCTTGCCGAGCGAGAACATGAGCTCGTGGCTCTCGAGATCGGGGAGAAACGCTTCCAGTGTCGTGCCGGGACGACGCAGGAAGCCTTTGATGGCCGCGTCGTGATTCTCGCGCCAGCGGCGTGAATGGATGAAGTAGAGGGCCATCGTGGTCGCGGACCCGATGAGATCGTCGAACCGGTGAACGAAGCCGGCGAACGGAGCGACACGGACGATACCGAACGGGGGCTCGGGACTGGCGGTCATCGGCTCGATGCTAGTCCAGGTGAGACGGCGGAGCAAGCAGGTCGTGAGAGGAGTATGAGAAGCCTCTCATGGCCCGCGCGCGGCAGGTCCGTTGTGCCGCGAGCCGACGTTACTTCCCCGAGGCTAGGGGATTTCCGGATCACCCACTCTCGGGAGGTTTCGCTCCATGGCCACACGACTCGCATTCCTCGCACTCGCCACGGCGGCGCTCGCCGCGTGCGAGCAAGACCGCAGCATCACGAGCCCGGCTGCGTCGTTCACGACTTCGCTCGAGGCGCAGCGCGCCGGCGGCGACGACGGGCGGCGCGCCGTCTACACGCTCACCAATCAGGTCGCGGGCAACGCGGTCGCCGTCTTCGATCGCGCCGCCGACGGCACGCTCGGCGCCGCCGGCACGGTGGCCACCGGCGGAACCGGCACGGGCGCCGCGCTGGGCTCGCAGGGCGCCGTCGCGCTGAGCGACGACGGGCGCTGGCTGTTCGCCGTCAACGCGGGCTCCAACGACGTGTCGGTGTTCGCGGCGCGCGGCGCGGAGCTTACGCTCGCGAGCCGCACCGCCTCGGGCGGCACGCTGCCGATCAGCGTCACCGTGCACCGCAACCTGCTGTACGTGCTGAACGCGGGCGGCGACGGCAACATCAGCGGGTTCAGCGTCGGCACCACCGGCGGGCTCACGCCGGTCCCCGGCTCCACCCGCTCGCTCTCGGGCAGCAACGTCGGGCCGGCGGAGGTGTCGTTCAGCCCCGATGGTCGCCGCTTGGTCGTCACCGAGAAGAACACCAGTCTGCTGGACGTGTACGCGGTGGACGCGAACGGCGCGGCGGGCGCGCGCACTTCGTTCACTTCCGCCGGCGGGACGCCGTTCGGCTTCGCGTTCGGCCAGCATGATGTGCTGCTCGTGTCCGAAGCCGCGGCCCCGGGCTCGGCGTCGTCGTACATCCTGGGAAGGGGTGGCGATCTGGCGGTCGTGAGTAGTGCCGTGCTCACGCACCAGGGCGCGCCGTGCTGGGCGGTCGTGACCAACGACGGGCGCCTCGGCTTCACCGGCAACGGGAGCGGCTCGGTTTCAGGCTTCTCCGTCACGCCCCGTGGCAGGATCCGTCTCATCGACGCAAACGGGGCGAGCGCGGTGATCAGTGGTGGCGTGAACGATATCGCGCTGAACGGAAACAGCCGCTACCTGTACGTGCTGGGGACGGGCGGCTCCCCGACCATCCACCCGTTCCGCATCGAGCGGGACGGCCACCTCACCCCGCTGGAGCCGATCGGCGGCCTTCCCGCCGGCACCAGGGGACTCGCCGCGTTCTGACGCTCCCCCCCGAGGGCAGGGGCGCAAGCGCGCCCCTGGCCTCGCGGTCGGAGAGTGCCTGCTGGGGAGCGGTCGAACGCACTCCGGCGCAGCAGGTCAGCCGTCACGGACCGGGCGGGGACTCCGCCGCGGGCAGCCACACGGTGAAGGTGCTGCCGGCGCCGGGGGACGAGTCGACCGTGATATGGCCGCCTTGCAGCTCGGCCAGGAGGCGCGCGATCGCCAGTCCGAGCCCGGTGCCCCCGAGATCGCGACTGCGCGACTGATCGACGCGGAAAAAGCGGTCGAAGATCCGCTCCACATGCTCCGCGGCGATGCCCGGCCCCGTGTCTCGCACGCTCACCCCCACCATCTTGCCGTTGCGCTCCAGCGCGAACGTGATGCTGCCGCTCGGCGTATAGCGGACGGCGTTGGACGCGAGGTTCAGGAGGATGTGGCGCGTGCGGTCGGCGTCGCCCAGCGCCCAGCGCGGCGGCGACGGCGTCGCGCCCACGGCGAGCTCTCTTTCGAGCGCCATCGCTTCCGTGATCTCGCGCACCTCGTTCACCACGGCGCCGAGCTCGAACGGCGCGTGCGCCAGCGCCAGCTGGCGGTTCTCACCCCGGGCGATGAGCAGCAGCTCCTCTACCAGCTTGGCGGTCTGGTCGAGGACGCGCTCCATCGCTGCGAGCGCCTCGCGCATCTCCCCCTCGGTGCGGCCTTCGGCCATCGCCCACTGCACCCGGGCGCGCAGGTGGGTGAGCGGCGTGCGCAGCTCGTGACTCGCGTCCGCCGTGAACGCCTGCAGCGCCCGGTGCGCGCGATCGACCCGCTCGAGCATGCGGTTGACCGAGTCCGCCAGCTCGGTCACTTCCGTCTGCCCCGTCGGGCTGGTGAGGCGCGTGCCCAGCTCCGCGGGACCGATGGCGCGCGTCTCGGCGGCCACGCGCTCGAGCGGCCGCAGCGCGCCGGCCACGGCCTGACGGGCGCCGCGCGCGACGGCGAGCCCAGCGCCGGGGAGCAGCAGCGCCGCCGCGGCCGCGAGCGCGCCCAACGCGACCACGTACGATTCCCGGCTCGCCACGACGTAGATGTCGAAGGCGCCGGCCGAGCGGTGCAGCACGCGATAGCGCCAGCGGGACCGCTGCGCGATGGCGGCGAGCAGCGCGCGGCGCACGTCGACAGGCGAGGCGTTGGCCGGCAGGCCTTCGAGCCGTTTCGCCGGCATGTCGGGCGACACGAAGTAGACCTGCTGCTTTCCGCCGGCGGCGGTAGTGGTGCGGGTGATCACCACCTGGCCCCCCATGGCCACGAGCTGGTCCGCGAGTGCCGACGGCATCACGCCCCCGGGCTCGCTGGTCGAATCGCGATAGGCGCCGAGCAGCGACTGGGTGAGGTCGGCGGAGTGCTCGAGCGAGCGACGCACCGCCATCTCGGCGGCCGCGGCAAACAGCGCCACCACGAGCAGCGCGTAGCCCGCCAGCCCGGTCCACGCCACCCGCGTGAATCGGCGCGTGAGCACGGCGGCGAGCCGGCGCTCGCTCATGGTGTGGCCCCGTCCAGCCGGTACCCGACGCCGCGGACCGTGCGGATCGGCGCCGTGCGGCCCCCGAAGCTCAGCTTCTTCCGCAGGTAGTTGACGTACACGTCCACCACGTTGGTCTCGGGATCGAACTGGTAGTTCCACACTGCCTCGGCGATCCGCGAGCGAGACACCGAGCGGCCGGCGTTGCGCATCAGAAACTCGAGCAGCGCGAACTCGCGCGGGCTCAGATCCACCACGCGCTCACCCTGGGTGACGCGACGGGTCAACGGATCGAGCATGAGATCGCCCACCTTGAGCGTGGCGTCCTGGTGCCGCAGCTCGGCGCGGCGAATCAGCGCGTGGACCCGGGCGAGCAATTCCGGCAGGTCGAACGGCTTCGTGAGATAGTCATCGGCGCCGCCTTCCAGACCCTTCACCCGCGCCTCGAGCTCGTCGCGGGCGGTGAGCAGCAGGACCGGCGTGAAGACGCCGCGTGCCCGGAGCTCCGACACGACGCTGAAGCCGTCCCGCCCCG
Source organism: Gemmatimonadales bacterium (assembly GCA_035601235.1). GTDB lineage: Bacteria > Gemmatimonadota > Gemmatimonadetes > Gemmatimonadales > GWC2-71-9 > AG41. Next base: position 3,931 of record DATNOR010000183.1, on the reverse strand, counting down.
GCAGCATGACGTCGAGCACGATGCAGCCGTACGTCCCGCCCAGCGCACGCTCCAGCGCCCGGTCGCCGGTGTCGGCCTCCGAGACCCCGTAGCCCTCTTCGCGGAACGCCTTGCTCAGAAAGCGCCGCAGCTCGCGGTCGTCCTCGACGAGGAGAATCTGCACGCCGCCTCCTATGAGGGGGAATCTGTCAAGCCCCGGAATTGAGCGTACTACCTCCCCACACGGTTCGTCGCCGTTCCTTTAAGAGTCTGAGTCAGCCCATCACCCGGTCGCTACTGGGCGCTCCCAGCACGTTCGGGGCGCGAAGCCCGCGAACGACCTCCTATCCGTGTCGGCCGTAGCCGAGCACCCAAACCTGTGTCCGCCCGTCGGGCGAATCGAAGCGCGGAGGAAGCGGACCCCATCTAACCTACGGTCCGCGTGTGCGGACCCGGCGGCATGCGCGGGCCGCTTCCCCAGCAGGAGCCGAGTGCTGTCTTGTACTGCTCCTACGCTTTCAGCACCGCGCCCTCCGGGATGCACCCCGTTTCGAGATATTGCCACAGCGCGATCAGGAGTTTCCGCGCCACCGCGACGATGCCGATCTTCCGCACCCGGCCACTGCCGCGCGCAAACCGCGCTTGGTACCAGCGCGTGAGGGCGCTCTGCGGCTGGTAGCGCAACCAGCCCCAGGCCACATCAATCGCGACCGCGCGGATGAAGCGGTTCCCGGCGCGTGAGATCCCCTGCTCGTGCCGGACGTCGCCGCTTTGGTAGGGCGTGGGCACCAGCCCGGCGAGGGCGCCGACCTCGCGGCGATTGCGGAAGGTCCGCCACCCGAAGAACTCCATCACGTAGAGCCACGCGGTCTCGGGTCCGATGCCCCGGAGCGCGAGCAGCTGGCGGACGCGCGCGATCGCGGGATCGTCGCTGGTTTCGAGGAGCGCCCGGCGGTCGGCCCGCAGGGCCTGGAGCCGCTCGGTGAGGGCGACCACCACCCTCCATTCTCGCTCGAGGCGGGCACGCAGGAGCGGTGGCACCGGGGTCCCATCCCACAAGCGGGCGGCCGCCAGCTGGGTGGGGAGGTCCACGAGCGTCTCGAGGACCAGGCCCTGGTTTGCGAGCAGCCCCTTGACGCGGTTGGTAAGCCGCGCGCGATCGCGCCGCACGAACAACAACTCGCGGTGCGGCTGCCGTCGGTCTTCATCAGTAACGCTCGGCACCCGGACCACGCTCCAGACGCGCGGCTCCCCGGCATCCGCGCGCAGCAGCATGGTCACCAGCTTGCACGCATCGAGTCGATCGCTCTTGGCGCGCCGGGCGCGGCGATTGACTTCGATGCTCGAGGAGTCGACGACGTCGTTCGCGACCCCGCGCGCGCGGAGATAGCGGTGCAACCAGAACCCGTCGCGCCCGGCTTCATAGCAACTCCGCACCGCCGCATGAGCGGGGAGCCCGAAATGGGCTTTGGCGCGGGCGAGCTCCGCCTCGAGCGCGACTAGGTCGCGCGCCGCAATGGTGCGCACCAGCGGAAGGTGATCGAGGCCAGGCGTGCAGGCGAGGCGCCATTCGCTCTTGCCGAGTTCGAAGGCGACAGCTAGCGTGAGAGCAGCACGCTCCAGCTTGGGACGGGTCGCTGCGGTTCGCATAAGCTCCTCCTGGTGTGAGAACTGGAAAGGAGCTTGAACAGTGGCGGCCCGTCTGCGTTGGCCGCCACCCCTACATAGGTTCTAACCTACGGTGGCCCGGGCGGCGCGGGGAGTGTGAGCTCCGTGAGAAAGCTCTAAGAAAGCGCCCCGGCGCTTCACTCGCGCGCCGCGCCCGCCTACGTTCAGCCCATGAATCTGCTACTCGCTCTTGTCGTCACGACCGTGCCGCTCGACACCGCCACCTTCGCGGGCGGCTGCTTCTGGTCCATGGAGCGCGCCTTCGACCAGGTCCCGGGCGTCGTGTCCGCCACCGTGGGTTACACCGGCGGCACCGTGCCACATCCATCGTACGAGCAGGTGTCCACCGGCCAGACGGGCCACCTCGAGTCGGTGCAGGTGGTGTACGATCCCGCAAAGATCACGTACGAGCGGCTGGTGGACGCGTTCTGGCACGACATCGATCCCACCCAGGCTGACGGTCAGTTCTGCGATCACGGCCCGGAGTACCACACGGCGATCTTCTTTCGTGACACGCTGCAGCACCGCGTGGCGGCTGCGTCGCGCCGCTCGCTCGAGCGGCGCTTCGCGCGGCCCATCGCCACCGCGATCGTGCCGGCCACGGCGTTCTACGCCGCCGAAGAGTACCACCAGCACTATTACCGCAAGAATCCGGTCAGGTACGGGATGTATCGCGTGGCATGCGGGCGCGACCGGCGCCTGCGGGAGATATGGGGCACCGCAGCCCCGTCGACGGAGGTACGATCGAGTATGCACGACACCAAGCCGAGCGACGCCGAGCTGCGGCGGTCGCTGACTCCCCTACAGTACCAGGTGACCCAGCACGAGGCGACCGAGCCGCCATTCCATAACGAGTACTGGGACAACCACGGCGCCGGCATTTATGTCGATGTGGTGTCCGGGGAGCCGCTGTTCAGCTCGCTCGACAAGTTCGAGTCCGGCACCGGGTGGCCCAGCTTCACGCGGCCGCTCGAGGCGGCGAACGTCACCGAGAAGAGCGACCGCTCCCTCTTCATGGAGCGGACCGAGGTAAGGTCCGCCCACGGCGATTCCCACCTGGGCCACCTGTTCGACGACGGCCCCGCGCCGACGGGCTTGCGCTACTGCATCAACTCGGCCGCGCTGCGCTTCATTCCCGTGGAGCGTCTGCAGGCCGAGGGCTACGAGCGCTTCCTGCCGCTGTTCCAGAAGACCAAGTAGGGCAGCCTGTTCTGGTTCACCCCGGGGCACCGCCCCGGGGTTGGCCACTACTTGACAGTCAACTACTACACATGTAAATCTACTCCTGTAGATCAACCACGAGACCGAGCATGCCAGGTCGCCACCAACTCACCGAGCTGCAACTCGCCATCCTGCGGGTCATCTGGGACAAGGGCGAAGCGACGGTGCAGGACATTTGGGAAGCGCTGCACGCCGAGCGCGGGCTCGCGCAGACCACCGTCGCCACGATGCTGTCGCGTCTCGAGCGCCGCGGCGTAGTCACTCGTCGCGCCCAATCCCGACAGTACCATTACCGCGCCGCGGTGACCGAGCAGGAGGTGCAGCACTCGATGGTGGGCGAGCTGACCGAGCGGCTGTTCGACGGCGACGTCACCGCGCTGGTGCAGCATCTCCTGAACGACGCCGACGTGAGCCCCGGCGACCTCGCCAAGATCCGCGACATGATCGAGCGCGTCGAAACGAACGCCCCGGAGACCAAATGACAATGTTCGCGTGGCTGCTCACCTACCTGATCCATAGCACGGTGCTCCTGGGGCTCGTCTGGCTCGTCACGCGGCGCCGGCGCCTCGAGCCCGCGGTCTCCGAGCTGCTCTGGAAAGTTGCCATACTCGCGGGGCTCGTCACCGGCACGATCCAGTCGCGGCTCGACGTGTCGCCGCCGGCGGCAGTCACACTGCCGGCCGCGAGTTTGCCCTCGCAGTCGCCCGCGTCCGACGCCGGACGCGAATCGGCCCTGGGGACCACCTCCACGACCTCCACAACCCCCAGAACCTCCACAACCTCGGCCAGCAGGCCGTCCCTCCCCCTGCTCGCCGTGCTCTTGTGGGGTCTGATCGCCCTGGGCTCCTCGCTCTACTACGTCGCCCGCCGCTTGATTCTGGTCGGCCGTCTGGCCGATCGCCGGCCCGTGTCGGACGGCCCCCTCGCGGCAACCCTCGCCGAGCTGCAGCGCACTACGGGATACCGCGGCCGCGTACGCCTCACCATGGCCCGGACCATCTCCAGTCCCGTCGCCCTCGGTCGCTCCGAGATCTGCGTGCCCGAGCTGGCGCTCTCGGAGCTC
>DATNOR010000182.1:0-25501 GCA_035601235.1 Gemmatimonadales bacterium | reverse complement strand
TGGTCGAAGGCCATCGCGATGTCGGCGCCCAGGGTCCACTGGATCTCCGTGGCGCGCTCGGGCGTGAGCCTGCGGCGGCCGCCGTCCACGTGGCTCTGGAACTCGACGCCGTCCTCGTCTACGCGCCGGAAGCCCTCGAGTGAGAACACCTGGAAGCCGCCCGAGTCCGTGAGCAGCGGCCGATCCCACCCCATGAAGCGGTGCAGCGCGCCGAGCCTCGCCACCACCTGCTCTCCGGGGCGCACGTGCAGGTGATAGGTGTTCGCGAGCACGAGCGTCGCGCCCGCGCTGCGGAGGTCGTTGGGCGACAGGGCGCGCACCGTCCCCTGGGTCCCCACGGGCATGAACACCGGGGTCTCGACCGTGCCGTGGGGCAGGGCGAGGGTACCGGTGCGGGCGGGGCCGCTGGTGGCGTCAATGGTGAAGTCGAACATGCGAATCAACGCGGAACTTGGAACGCGGAACGCGGAACAGGCGCTCGCCCCTCTGTTCCGCGTTCCGACTTCCGCGTTCCGCGTTCACACGATTGCCATCGCGTCGCCATAGCTGTAGAACCGATACCCTTGCTCAATGGCCTCCCCGTAGGCTCGCATCACGTTCTCATAGCCCCCGAACGCGCACACCAGCATGAGCAGCGTCGAGCGCGGCAGGTGGAAGTTCGTGAGCAGCCGGTCCACCGTACGGAACGCGTACGGGGGATGAATGAACAGCCGGGTCTCCCCGGCGCCCGGGCTGATGTGGCCACTCTCGCTGGCGAGCGTCTCGAGCGTGCGCACGACGGTCGTCCCGACCGCCCAGACCCGACCTCCCGCTTGCCGTCTCTCATTGATGATGCCGGCCGCCTGGTCGCTCAGCCGGTACGGCTCGGCGTGCATCGCATGGTGCGCCAGGTCTTCCGTCTCGACCGGCTTGAAGGTACCGGGGCCGACGTGCAGATCCAGCTCGGCGAGCGCGACGCCTTTGTCGCGCAGCCGCTCCAGCAGGTCGCGCGTGAAATGCAACCCGGCCGTGGGGGCGGCGACGCTGCCGTCGTGCGCCGCGTACACGGTCTGGTAGCGCTCACGGTCGTCGGAATTCGGCGCCCGGCGGATGTAGGGCGGCAGCGGTACCTCGCCGTACTTGGCGAGGGTGGCCGGCGCGTCGAGCGGGCCCAGGAACCTTACGCGTCGCAGGCCGCCGCCCAACATCTCGACGACCTCGACCGCACTGTCGTCGCCGAACCGCACCGTGCGGCCCGGTTTGAGCTTTCCTCCCGGATGCCCCATCGCGAGCCAGGTGCCGTCGGGAAGCTCCCGGACGAGGAGGAATTCCGCCTTGCCGCCGGGGCCACGCATCCCGCTTCCCGCATCCCGCATCCCGCGTAGTCGGGCCGCAATCACGCGCGACACGTTCAGGACGAGGGTGTCCCCCGGCGCCACCAGATCGACGACGTCGCCGAACCGCCCGTGGCGGATCGCCCCGGTCGCCCGGTCCAGGATGAGGAGCCGGCTCGCGCCCCGGTCCGGGAGCGGGTGTTGGGCGATGAGGGAGGGGGGGAGCGAGTAGTCGAAGTCGGAGGCGCGCATGGAAGAACGCGGAACGCGGAACGCGAAACGCGGAACAGATGCGCGTCCTTCTGTTCCGCGTTCCGACTTCCGCGTTCCGCGTTAGCTGTCAAACATCGTCGGCTGGTCGGCCGTTCGGGGCGGCGCAAATCCGAAATGCCGGTACGCGGCACCCGTGGCGCAGCGGCCGCGCGGCGTGCGGGCCAGGAACCCCTGCTGCATCAGGAACGGCTCGTACACTTCCTCCAGCGTGCCGGCATCCTCGCCCACGGCGGCGGCGATGGTGGTGAGTCCCACCGGGCCGCCGTCGAACTGCTCGATGATGGTCTTGAGGATCCGCCCGTCCATGTCGTCGAGGCCGAACTCGTCCACGTCCAATCGTAGCAACGCCTCGCCCGCCACCGGCGCCGTGATCTTGCCGCCGGCACGCACCTGGGCATAGTCGCGGACCCGTTTCAGGAGCCGGTTCGCCACGCGCGGCGTGCCGCGACTGCGGCGCGCGATCTCGGCGATGCCGGCCGCATCCGCGGGGACGCCGAGGATTCCGGCCGAGCGACTGATGATCTGCGCCAGGTCGTCCGGCGGATAGTACGCGAGCCGCTCTACCAGCCCGAAGCGCGCGCGCATCGGCGGCGTGAGCAGGCCGAAGCGGGTCGTCGCGCCGATCAGCGTGAAGCGCTCGAGCGCCATGGGAATGGTCTGCGCGTGGGGCCCGTCGGCGATGCGGACGTCGACCCGGTAGTCCTCCATGGCGGGATAGAGGAATTCCTCGAGCGCCGGGCGCAGGCGGTGCACCTCGTCGATGAACAGGATGTCGTTCGCCTGGAGCGACGTGAGCAGGCCGACCAGGTCTCCGGGCCGCTCCAGCACCGGGCCCGAGGTCGTGCGCACGTTGACCCCCAACTCTTTCGCCATCAGCAGGGCCAGCGTCGTCTTGCCGAGGCCCGGGGGGCCGAAGAACAGGGTGTGGTCGAGGGGCTCGCGCCGCTGCTTCGCGGCGTCGATCGCGATCTGGAGCGACTCCTTGACCTTCGCCTGGCCGACGAACTCATCGAGCCCCGATGGTCGGAGGGCGGCGTCGGTGAGCCGCTCGTCGGGGAGCGCGTCGGGCGTGGTGACCTGCGTGCGGGAGCGGCTGGTCATCGCCCGCGCCCGATGATTCCCGCCCTAAAGGGCGGGCTCGGCCGATGTGCGCCCTTAAGGGCGCACCCGCGCCGCCGAGCCCGGGCTTCAGCCCGGGAAAGGCCGCGCTCACACTCGCTCATGCCGCCCTCTTCCCGATCGGCCGCGCCCGCCACCGCACCGGCCGCGCATCGGCTTCGAGCGCGTGCCTGGTGTGGCAGGCGACGCACGCGTCCGTAGCGCGCGTCGCGCCGTCGGGCACGAGCAGCCGGTTGGTCGAGCCGCAGCGGGTGCAGATCCACTCAGCGGTGGTGGCCATGGTCATCCCTTCGTGAGCAGGTGCAGGGCGCGCCGCACCAGTGTCTCCGTGTCCACGCCCCCCCCGCCGTCCGCCGCGAACGCCTGCCGCAGCGCGCGGTCGGCCTCGACGGTCGCATAGCCGAGCCGCTCGAGCGCGTGTAGCGCCGCCTCCGCCACGCCGCCGCCCGGGGCTCCCGCGCCCGCCGCTTCCTCAAACTCGCCGAGCTTGTCGGCCAGTTCAAGCGCCAACCGCTCGGCCGTCTTCTTCCCGATCCCGCTCACCGACGCGAGCAGTGCGATGTTCCGCTCCTTCACGGCCCGCGCCCCGCGCTCCACCCCGAGCGCGGACATCAACGCGATCGCGATCTTCGGCCCTACGCCGCTCACGCCGATGAGCCGCTGGAAGAAGCGGCGACCGGCGTCGTCCTGAAACCCGTACAGCGACCAGCCGTCCTCGCGCACCACCAGCTCGGTGGCGAGGGTGACCGTCTCGCCCACCGCGGGCAGGCGCTCCATCACGCCCAGCGGGACGACGATCTCATAGCCGACGCCGCCCGCGGTGTGGATCATCACCCGATCCGCCTGCTTGGCGGCGAGACGACCGGCGACCTGGGCGATCACGTCCGCAGGATGTATGTGAGCGCCACGGCCACGCCGTCGGCCGCGTCGGCGGGCTCGGGCGCTTCGCTGAGCCGCAGCAGACGGGCCACCACGCGGCCGATCTGCGCTTTGGGGGCGCCGCCCGCACCGACCACGGTCTTCTTGATGGTCGCCGGGGCGTACTCAGCGATAGCCAGCCCCGCCTGCTCGGCGGCCAGCAGCACGACCCCGCGCGCATGGCCCAGTACGAGCGTCGTGTGGACGTTCCGATGATAGAAGGCGTTCTCCAGCGCGAGCGCGTTCGGGTGGTGTCGTGTGATGAGATCGGTGACTCGTGCGTGCAGCTCGTGGAGGCGTCGGGGCAGGGGGCTCCGGCCGCTGAGCCGGATCACACCGCACTCGACCAGCCGGCCCATCCCCGAGCCGTTCCGGGTCTCGATCACGCCGTAGCCGGTGACCGAGGTGCCCGGGTCGACGCCCAGGACCTTCACGTCACGCCGTCGCCGCCGCCAGCGCCTCGGCGTCGATGTCGAAGTTGGACGACACCTTGGCCACGTCGTCCATCTCTTCGAGCGCCTCGATCAGCGCGAGTAGCTGCTTCGCGTCCCTGCCGTCCACTTTCACGGTGCTCTTGGGGAGCATCGCGATCTCGGCGGCCTGTACCGCGATGCGCTTGCCCTTGAGCTGCTCGCTGATCAGATGCAGCCGGCCCGCGGGGCCGGTGATGAGGAACGCATCGCCCTCGCGCACCATGTCTTCCGCGCCGGCATCGAGCGCCGCCTCCATCACGGTGTCTTCGTCGGCGCGCGTGGCATCCACCGTGATCTGGGCCTTGCGGTCGAACATCCACGCCACCGAGTTCGCGGCCCCGAGGTTGCCGCCGTAGCGCTGGAATACGTGGCGAATTTCCGCGACGGTACGATTGGCGTTGTCCGTGGTCGCCTCGATGAGCAGCGCGGCTCCGCCCGGACCGTACGCCTCGTACGTGACCTCTTCGTACGTCACGCCCTCGAGCTCGCCGGTCCCCTTCTTGACGGCGCGCTCGATGTTGTCGAGCGGCATGTTCTCTGCCTTGGCCGCGTCGATGGCGGTGCGGAGCCGGGCATTGCCCGCGGGATCGCCGCCGCCCTGCTTGGCGGCGATCGTGATCTCGCGGATCAGCTTGGTGAAGAGCGCCCCCCGCCGCGCGTCGGTGACCGCCTTCTTCCGCTTGATCTGTTTCCATTTACTGTGGCCGGCCATGGCTCCTAACCTACAACGCTCACCGATCCGGGTCGAGCATGTCCTCGAACCGCATCCAGCGCCGGTAGAAGTACAGGTCCACGAAGCCGGTCGGGCCGTTGCGGTTCTTGAGCACGATCAATTCCGTGGCGCCGTCTACCCCGTAGCCCGGATTGTACATCTCTTCGCGGTACAGCCCGAGCACGAGATCCGCGTGCTGCTTGATCGCCCCCAGGTGGCCGAAGTCGTCGAGCGCGGGCCGCGCGTTCGGACGCTTGGCGTCGAACCGGGGCAGCTGCGACACCACGACGAGCGCCACCTGGCGCTCGAGCGCCAGTGCCTTGAGCCGCTGCAGCACCAGCGCCAGGTCCTCGTCCTGCGTCGAGCGGGTCACGCCTGCGGGCGACGGCACGAGCTGCAGGTAGTCCACGATCACGAGGCCCAGCGCTGACAGCGGCTCGAGCCGCCGGGCGACGGACTCGAAGTCCGGCGCCGCGAGGGGCAGACTGGCGAGCGGAAGGTCGCGCAGCCGCACCGCCGCCCCGCCGATGCCGGCGCGCGCCTCGTCATTGAGCTTGGCGCCGCGCAGCTCGTCGACGGCGACCCGCCCCTCGATGGCGAGCGCGCGCTCCATGAGGCGCTCTTCGTCCATCTCGCCCGAGAACAAGGCGACGCCGGTGCCGCGCTGCGCCACGCGCAGGGCCAGCCCCAGCGCCAGTGCCGACTTGCCGGAGCCGATGTCGCCGCCCAGCACCACGAGGTCGCGCCGACGCAGGCCCCCCCCCAACAAGCGATCGATGGACGGGAAACCCGTGGGGATGGTGTCGCCCGGCACGTCGCCCGGGCGCTGCTGATCCACCCGTTCGACCAGGGACTCAGGCGAGGGGGCTGGCGAGTGGGAGGGACGCTTCGGGAACCGACGACTCGTCATGCAGGCCGCTCCTGTCCGTCTAGCCGTCTACACGTCTACCCGTCCAGCCTCTATAGATGTATGCGCGCCGCGCGGGCGGCAACCACCACGGCGTCTCCGGCCTCGGCGCCGAGCACCTCCCGCGCCGGCGCGACGAGCTGCGAGAGCACGAGGGCGGCGGCGGCCGGCGTGGCGGGCTCGAGATGTTGGCACGCGGCCGCGAAGGCGCGCGTCAGCGGACCGGGGAGGGCGAGGCCGCCCAGGCGTGCTTCGAGGGCCTGCAGCCGCCGCCGGTGATTCTTGCCCGAAAGTGGCCGCGGCGGGAGCAGGCCCTCCGCCAACCGCACGACCAGCCACAGTGCGAACAGGCCGTCGCGCTTGGGTCCGCGGACGGACTCGGCGACCAGTCCGATGAGGCGCTCCTCAGCCGGCGTGGTGGCGCGGATCACGCGACCAGGCGACTCACCGCCGCTGCCACGTCCGCGGGCATGATGTCCGCGAGGCAGCGGTGATGGCCGAGGGGGCACGCGGCCGTGCCCGTGGCCGAGCAGGGACGACAGCTAAGCTGCCGTTCGAGCACCACGGAAGGGGCCACGTACGGGAAGAACCCGAACCGCGCGACCGTGGGTCCGAACAGGGCGACCACGGGCGTGCCGACGCCCGTGGCCATGTGCATGATGCCCGTGTCTCCCGACACGACCACGCGGGCGCGTTGCAGCAGCGCCCCGGTCTCCTGGAGGGAGAACTCTCCCGCGGCGCTCGCCGCCGCTCCCCCAGCCACGAGCTGCTGCGCGAGGCCGCGGTCTTCGGGCCCGCCGACGATGACCGCCCGGTACCCGGCCGCGCGCAGCCGCTCGCCCAGGGCGGCCCAGTGCGCGATGGGCCAGCGCTTGGTGGCGTGGGCGGCGCCGGGCCCGAGCGCGGCGAGCGGCGCGTCGCTGAGGCCGCGCTCCGCCAGCCACTGCGCCACCCGCGCCGTGGCGCCCGCGCCGAGGTGGAACTCCGGGGGGCCGCCGTCGGGCCGGGTGTCCAGCCGGCGCGCGGCCTCGAAGTAGCGCTCGGCCACCGGCGTGGGGCGGCGGTACGCGTCGAGTTTGGTGGAGATGAGGAGCGTGCGGGCCAGCTTGCGCTTGCGGTACCCCGACCAGCGGCACCCGACGAGCAGACGGAGCCCGGCGCTGCGGAGGCTGCCGTGCAGGTCGAGCCCGTGGGTCGGCGCCAGTGCCCGCAGCCGCCGGGCCAGGTGGCGCAGCGGCTCATCCGGCTCGAGCGCCACGACTTCCCCGACGTGCGGGTTATCGGCGACGAGCGGCGCCATAGCGCGCTTCGTCACGTACACGAGCTTCGCCTCGGGGTGACGGCGGGCGAGCGCGCGCACGAGCGGCGTGGTGAGCAGGATATCGCCGATGGAGCTGAACCGGACGAGGAGGACGCACAGCACGCTGCGAAATAAGTCCTGCGTTGCCCGGGTTCGCCAGTCGCCATTAGCTTAGGCCTATGGCGCGGCCCAAGACTATCCTGTGGGTGGACGACGAAGTGGAGGGGCTCGCCGCCCACCGTCGCTTTCTCGAAGCCCAGGGGTTCACCATCGCATCGGCGGCGCACGGCGACGACGCCCTCGCGCTGCTGCGGCGCCAGTCCTACAGCATCGTATTGCTCGACGAGCAGATGCCGGGACGGCGCGGGCTCGAGCTGATCGGCGAGATCCGCGCCATCGACGCCGGGATGCCCGTGGTCATGGTCACCCAGAGCGAAGACGAAGGCACGCTGCGCGAAGCGATCGGCGTGGAGGTCGACGATTATCTGGTGAAGCCGGTCCAGCCGCGCCAGATCCTGTCCGTCGTCACGCGCCTGCTTGAGGGCGACCGCATCCGGCAGCAGCGTCTGGCGCGCGACTTCGTCACCCGGTTCCGCGAGCTCGAAGGGCGCCGCGGCGCGACCCTCGCCTGGCGCGAATGGATCGAGCTGGTGGCCGAGCTGGCCCGCTGGGAAGTGCGGCTGGCGGCCGCCAACGAGCCCGGGCTGTCGGAGGCGCTGCGCGCGCTGCAGCGCTCGCTTCGCAAGGACTTCGCCGAGTACGTGGCCCGGCAGTATCCCCGCTGGCTCGCCGCCCCGGAAGGTGACCGGCCGCCGCTCTCGGTCGACGTGGGAGCGGAATTTCTGGTGCCGGTCCTGAAGGGCGAGGGACGCGCGCTGTTCGTCGTGATCGACTGCCTGCGGCTCGACCAGTGGGAGGTGCTGCGCGATCTGGTGACGCCGCTGTTCGACGTCGAGGAGTCGCATTACTACAGCATCCTCCCTACGGCGACGCCGTTCGCACGCAACGCCATTTTCTCGGGAATGTTCCCGATGGAGATCGCCGCACGGCATCCTGCTTGGTGGGGACAGCCGTCCGACGAGGAGAGTCTCAACGCGCACGAGGGTGAGCTCCTGGCCGAGCAGCTGGCGGAGCTCATGGCACGGCCGGTTCCGGTGCGGTACGAGAAGCTGTTCAGCTCGGGCGAAGGCGACCTGGTGCGCCGCCTGCCGGCGCACCTCGCCCAGGACGGCGTCACGGCCCTGGTGTTCAACTTCGTGGACCAGCTCACGCACGGGCGCTCCGAGAGCGCGATCCTGTACGAGGTGGCCCGCGACGAGGCCGCCCTGCGGAGCCTCACGCGCACGTGGTTCGAGCGCTCCCCGGTGCTCGCGGCGCTGCGCGAGGCCGAGCGACGGGGCGTGACGGTGCTGCTCACCACGGATCACGGCTCGATCCACTGCGAAACGCCTGCCACCGTGTACGCCAAACGCGACGCGACCGCCAACCTGCGCTACAAGTTCGGCGAAGATCTCCGCAGCGAGGATCCCGAGGCCGCCATCGTCGTGGAAGAGCTGAAGGCCTTCGGCCTGCCGGGCATGGGTCTCGGCGTGCGACTGCTGCTCGCGACGTCGGACCGCTTCTTCGTCTATCCCACCAAGCTGCGCGAGTATCAGGCCCGATATCGCGGCTCGTTTCTGCACGGCGGCGTGACGCCGGAAGAAATGATCCTCCCGGTCGCCCTGCTCACGCCGCGCGGCCGCGGGCGGGGGGCAGGGGGACCGGGCACTCCAGGAGGGGCGCGCTGAGATGAATCGCAGCACCCGGCTGCTGCAGTTGCTCCGTCCGTATACACCCCTGTTCGTCGTCAACCTCGTCACGACCTTCTTCGCCTCGGTGCTGGACGGGGTCACGTTCGTGCTCCTCATCCCCTTCCTGCGCACCTTGTTCGGGCAGGAGGCACTCCCCACGACGGGGGGATCGGCGGTCGAGCGGCTGCTCGCGACGGTGGTCGGTCCCCTGCTGGCGGCGGGCGCGCCGGACGCGGCGCTGCGCAACGTCGTGCTGGTGCTGCTCGCCACGCTGGTCGTCAAGAACGCGCTGGCGTACAGCGCGGCCCTCACCAGCGTCGCCATCCAGGAGCACGTGGTGCGCGATCTGCGGGTGCATCTGTTCGAGCACCTGCAGGCCCTCCCCCTGGCGTTCTTCCAGCGCACCCGCGGGGGGCAGCTCCTCGCCCGGGTGATCAACGACACGGATCAGGTCAAGACGGCGATCACCGCCGCGCTCGCGTCGCTGCTGCAGAATGTCAGCCTCATCGTCGTGTATCTCGCGATCCTCATCGGCCTCTCGTGGCGTCTGACCCTCGTGGCCCTGGTGTGCGCGCCGCTCCTGGTGCTCATCGTGCGGCCGATGGTCGGGAAGGTGCGCCGCCGCTCCCGGGAGCAGGCGGACCAGCGGGGGGAGCTCACCAGTCTCGTGAGCGAGCTCGTGAGCTCGATCAAGCTGGTGCGGGCGTACGTGGCGGAGCGCTTCGAAGCCGATCGATTTCGGCGGCTCGCCGACCGCTACCGCAAGGGCGTGCTACGCGCGCAGCGCTACGCCTTGCTCACGAGCCCGGTGAGCGAAGTGTTCGCCGGGGCGGTCATCGTGTTGATCTTCGCCGTCGGGACGCGACTGGCGTTGGGACAGGCCGCCGTGCTGCGGCCCGAAGTGTTGATCGCATTCATCGCGGTGGCGCTGCGCCTGATGTCGCCGGTCAAGTCCGTGGCCAATTACCCCACGGCCATGGCCAGCGCGCTCGCGGCCGCCGATCGCGTGTTCGAGGTGCTCGACCTCGCCGCGGAGGAAGGGGACCGGCCGGGCGAAGTGCCCGCGCGCTTCGAGCGCTGCATCGAGTACCGCGGCGTCACGTTCTCCTACAACGGCCAGGCGCCCGTGCTGCATGGCGTCGACCTGGAGGTGCGGCGCGGCCAGGTGGCAGCGGTGGTAGGCCCCTCGGGGGCGGGGAAGACCACGCTGGTGGACCTGCTGCCGCGCTTCTACGAGCCGACCGGCGGAGGGATCTCGGTGGACGGCGTGCCGATCACGCGGTTCACGCGCTCGAGCCTGCGGTCGCTCATGGGCATCGTGTCGCAGGAGACGATTCTCTTGAACGAGACGGTCTTCGCGAACATCGCCTACGGGCGGAGCGACTTCACGCTCGACCAGGTGCAGGCCGCGGCCCGCGCGGCCAACGCCCACGACTTCGTCTCGCAGCTCCCCGACGGCTACGACACCCTCCTGGGGGAGCGCGGCACGCGCCTCAGCGGGGGCGAGCGGCAGCGGATCGCCATCGCGCGCGCCCTGTTGCGCGACCCGCCGATCCTGATCCTGGACGAGGCGACGAGCGCCCTGGACATGGAGTCCGAGCGCCTGGTGCAGGAGGCGATCGACCGGCTGATGGCGCACCGCACGACGTTCGTCATCGCCCATCGGCTCGCCACCGTGCAGCACGCCGACCTGATCGTCGTGCTCGCCGAAGGACGGATCGTGGAGCAGGGGACGCACGCCACCCTGTACGCGGCGGGCGGGTTGTATCGCCGACTGCACGATATGCAGTTCCGACCCTGACGTGCTCTCGGGTTTCACCATCGTCCGGAACGCGGTCCGGCTCGACTACCCGATCGTGCCCGCCATTCGCTCGATCCTCGACATCTGTGACGAGGTCGTGGTCAACGTGGGGCGCTCGGACGACGAGACGCGTGACCTCGTGGCCGGGATCGGCGACCCGCGCGTCCGCATCCTCGACAGCGTGTGGGACTTCTCGCGCGGCGGCGGCACGCTCTCGTTCGAGACCAATCGGGCGATGGCGGCGTGCGGCGGAACGTGGGGCATCTACATCCAGGCCGACGAGGTGCTGCACGAATCCGGCGCGGCGCTGATCGGTGCGGCGCTGCGCCGCTGCGACGGCGAGCCGCTCGTCGAGGGCCTGCTGGTCGATTACCTCCACTTCTACGGCGACTTCTGGACGATCGCGACGGACCGGCACTGGTACCGCCGCGAAGTGCGCGTGGTGCGGCTGGGCGGCGAGATCCGTTCCTACCAGGACGCACAGGGCTTTCGGGTGGGAGCCGGCGACCGGCGCGTCCGGGCACGGGCCACGGGCGCGCAGATGTTCCACTACGGCTGGGCGCGGCCGCCGCAGTCGCTGCACCGCAAGGTGATCGCCGCCCAGGAGATCTTCACGGAGGCCGCCGACCGCTGGGAGCGGCGCGCCGCGTTGGAGCAGCTCGACTGGACGCCGCTGTTGCGCCGGTTCACCGGCACTCATCCGCACGTGGCGCAGCAGTGGATCGCCGCCCAGCAGGCGGCCGCGACGGCGCCCGCCGTGGGTCCGCGACGCTTCCGTCCGGCGCACCTCCGACTCTACTTGTCTCACTGGATCGAGCGCCTGACGGGCACGCGGCTGTTCGAATACCGAAACTACCTCGACGTATGACGGCGGCGTCGCGCTCGCCGTTCGCGGGACTGCGTGTCGTGCTCGTCGCCGCGTTCAGCCGTCGCTATCACCGGAGCGGCCTCTCCCTCGCGTCTGCCCTCACGTCGCTCGGCTGCGAGCTGCGTCCCTGCGAGGAGCGCCGGCGGGGCTGGAACTCCATTTTCCGGCGCTCCCTCGCCGACCGGCTCGCCGCCCGCCTGCGTCGCCAACCGGCGGACGTGGTGCTGGTGTTCAAGGGGGCGCACCTCGATCCGGCGGTCGTCGCGGACTTGCGGCGGCGGTTCGGCGGTCGCTGGGTCAACTGGTTCCCCGACGACCCGCACGACCACGAGACGTCCACCCGGCTGGCGCCCGCGTACGATTGCTTCTTTACCCACGACAGCTCCAGCCTCCCGCGCCACCGCTCGGCGGGCGGCCGACCCTACTACCTCGCGTTCGGTTGCGACCCGGAGTACCTGCAGCCGCCGCCGCCAGCTGCCCCGCACGGGACGCCACCGCTCGGGTTCGTGGGCTCGCGCGATGCCGTACGCGAGCGCGTGGTGCAGGCGCTCGACGATCTCGGTCTCGTGGTCTGCGGACCGGGATGGCCGCGGGGCGCGGTGTACGGCGACGCGTTCGTGCGCGCCCTCGCCGGTGCCGCCGTGGGAGTGAACATCCACCAGCAGTTCGGGCCGGGCGGCGACGTCACGCGCTACGGCGCGGGCGCCAACATGCGCGTGTTCGAGCTCGCCGCCGTCGGCACGCCCCAGCTTTCGGACGCGAAGGCGGACATCGCCCGCCACTTCACGCCGGGGCGGGAGATCGTGCTGTACCGCAGCATCGCGGAGCTGCGCGCCCGGGCGCGCGAGCTGCTGGGCGACGAGCCCGCCCGCCGGGCGCTCGCGGCCGCGGCCCGCGCGCGCGCGCTGCGCGAACACACGTGGCGGCATCGGCTGGAGGAGCTGCTGACGGTCACCCTGCGGTGAGTCACGGCGTCGGGCGGCCGGGCGGCAGGACTCCCGTCTCGAGATACGCGCGGTACATGCGGACGTACTCCTGCGTCATCACGAGGTGCGAGAAGCTGCGCTCGGCGCGGGCCCGACAGGCGTGCGGGTCCCACTCGGCCAGGCGGCCGCGCAGCGCGACGAGCTCGTCCAGCGTCGTCCCCAACCCTCCGGTATCCGGGGAGATCAGCTCCGGGAGCGAGCCGCGCGGCGATCCGATGACTGGCGTGCCGCTCGCAAACGCCTCGAGGATGTTCACCGGACACGGGTCCTCCCAGCGGACGGGCATCCACAGGCAGCGCGCACCGGCCAGCAGCTCGCGTTTTTTGGCGCCGCCGACCTCTCCCACGAACTTGACGAAGCGCGAGAGACTCGGCCGCCAGCCGCCCGCCAGCACCAGGCGCGTGCGGCTCCGCTTCGCGGCCGCGATGGCCACCTGCCATCCTTTCACGCTGTGCAACCGGGCGAGGAACAGGTCATAGTCCCCCTTCACGGGCCGGAATTCGTACTCCTCCAGGCGCACGCCGTTGCGCACGAAAACCTCGGTGCCATGGCGACGCGCGTGGTCCCGGCTCACGCAGATGGTGCGGGCATCGGCGCGCCGCCCAGGCCCGAGGTTCCCCTGCAGCGTCCACACGGACGGCACGCCGGAAGGAGGGTGTTGCAGCGGACAGTGGTAATGCATGATGTCGACCGGCTCGGCGACGTAGCGGCGCAGATCGAAGTCCGGTCGCAGGACCTCGTCGGGCCGGACCTCCACCACCCGCACCCCCGCGACGTGACTCCCCTTGGGCGCGAGCAGCGTGACCCGATGTCCCAGCTCGACGAGCCCCTGGCACAGCCACACCAGGATCCGCTCGCCACCCCCGTACTTGAGGACGGGCACGCGCGTGTGGTGGAACTGGACGATGTGCATGCCCGGGCGCGGCGGCGTCACGCCGCGACGAACGACGTCGTTCGTCCGGCGGGCAGCGTGCCCGTTTCGAGCACGTGGCGATACATGCGCAGGTACTCGCCCGCCATCACGAGGTGCGTGAAGAAGCGCTCGGCATGGGCCCGACACGCGCCCGGGTCGCGCGACTGAATCTGCTCGGCGGCGGCGATGATCTCGTCCATCGTGTCGCACAGGGCCCCGACCGCGGGCGTGACGAGCTCGGGCAGCGCGCCGCGCCGCGTGCCCAGCACGGGCGTCCCGGAGAGCAGCGCCTCGACGCTGACGAGCCCGAACGGCTCGTCCCACTGCGCCGGGTTCCACAGGCAGCGGGCGCGCGCCAGCAGCGCGGCCTTGGTCGTGCCGTCGACTTCACCGACATACTTCACGGAGCCCGTGAAGCTCGGCCGCCAGCCGCCGGCGACGATCAGGCGATGCCCGGTACGCTTCGCGGCCTCGACCGCCCAGTGATAGCCCTTGGCGCTGTGCAGCTTGCCGAGGAACAGGTCGTACTGCTCGGCGCGTTTGGGAAACCGGCGGAACACGTAGTCGGCCGGATCGAGCCCGTTGTAGACGAACACCTCGCTCCCGTGTCGGCGTGCGTGGTCGCGCGAGAGAAAGATGGCATGGGGCGAGGGCGGGGCGCCGGGTTTCAAGTTGCGGTGGATCGTCTGAACCACGGGGATTCCGGTCGGGTCGCGCCGCAGCGGGAAGTGGGTGTGCAGGATCTCGGCGTCCCGCGGCAGGCGAGACGCGACGCCGGCGGGGTCGGCGAGCTGGCGCGACGGCACCTCGATCACGGTCGCTTCGGGGACGCGCGTGCCGGGCGGGGCGAGCAGGGTCACCCGGTGGCCGAGCGCCGCGAGCCCCCGCACCAGCGCGACGATCACACGCTCGGGACCGCCGTAGCCTTTGGCGGGAAGCGGCTGGTGAGAGGCGACCACGACCCGCATCAGGAGGACTCAGTCCTTCGGGACGCAGAACACGTCGTACACGTTCCCCCGCATCAGATTCCCCGGCGTGACGAGCTCGCTCAATAAGTTCTCGCCGCCGTTCATGCGATGCACGTCGTACCCGTGGCCCACCAGGAAATCGTACAGCTGCCGGCGGTACGCGGGCGTCGATTTTCGCAGACTGAACATCTCCACCTGGAGATAGGGCCGGCGGCTTCGGATCAGCTGTTCGAGGGTCTGCAAGACGGCGAGATCGAACCCTTCGGCGTCCACCTTGATGAACCGGAGCCGCGCCATCAGGTCGGCATGCGACTCCTGGAGAAAGGCCTGGAGGTTTCTTCCCTGGACCTGCACCGCGAAGGCGCTGCCGTGCAGCCACTTGCTCATTCCCTCGTGGAAGCCGCCGTTGCAATACCCCGCTTCGCCGTACTGGAACTCGTACGTCCCGTCCGTGCGCATCGCCGCGAAGTTGAGCGCCACGATGTTGGTCTTGTCGCGATTGAGGGCGGCGGTGCGCTCGAGCACGGGGAACACGTATGGGTTGGGCTCGAGCGCCAAGACGACCCCCGACGCCCCGACCGCCAGGGCGATGGGAATCGTCGTATCGCCCGTGTGCGCGCCGACGTCGATCGCGACATCCCCGGCGCGCAGGAAGCGGCGCAGCTGATCGACCACCGCCTGGACTTGCGCCGCCGCGATCCGGTAGGCACCGGGGTGCAGCCAGCGCGCGACTTGGATCCGACCTTCGCGCGCGAGGTCGTGCGCCTCGATCACGAATCCGTAGGTCTTCGGCTTCGGTTTGAGCCCGAGCAGGTAAATGAACTCCTTGGCTTTCAGCGGGCTCCCTCCTCTACTGGCGCCGGACAATAAACACTAGCTTCGAGCCATGCCAGCCCGGCCGCTCACGATCCTCCAGCTGACGCACCAAGGCGGCGGATCCGGCTCGACCGTGGCGATCGCGAACCTGAGCCGCCAGCTCGCCCGGCGCGGGCATCGCGTGCTGATCGGCTGTCGGCCCGGGACGATGCTCGCCGGGCTTACGGTCGATGCGGGGCTCGAGCTCGTCCCCCTGGACTTCCGTCGCCTGGGTCCGCTCGCCGCTGCGCTGGGCGATGTGATGGCGCGTGAGGGCGTGGAGGTGGCGAACAGCAACGCCACGCGCGACCGCCGCGCGCTCACCTGGCTGCGGTGGCGGCGACGGTTGCCGCACGCCTTCGTCGTCACACGCCACACCATGCCGCTCACGCTGACGCCCGCGCTGATCGCCGTGGCGCTCTCGGCAGATCGCACCATCGCCGTGAGCCCGGCGGTTGCGCGCGCGCTGCGCCGCCGGCTGCACCCGCGCGCCGGCCTCCGCGTCGTGCCCAACGGCATCGACTGCGACCGGATCGACGCGCCGCCGTCCGCCGCCGACGTCGCCGCCGCGCGCGCGGCTCTCGGTGACCTCGCCGGCCGGCCCGTGGTGCTGGTGCTGGCGCGCCGCAAGGACCAGCACGTCCTGCTCGAGGGCCTCGCGGCACTGCAGCGGCCCGTCGTGGTGGCGTGCGTAGGCATCGAGGGTGATCCCGCGCTCCGTGCGATCGAGCGGACGGTGCCGGAGCGCCACCGCGTGGTGTACGTGCCGTTCACCGCGCGGCCGCTCGCCTTTTGTCGCCTCGCGACCGTGTCGGCCCTGCCGTCGCGCATCGAGGGGCTCTCCATCGCGCTGCTCGAGACGATGGCTCTGGGATTGCCCGCGGTGGCGTCGCGGGCCGGAGGAAACCCGGACGTGATCACGTCGGGAGAGACCGGCGTGCTGGTGCCCCCGCTCGATCCCGTGGCCTGGGCCGGCGCGCTGGAGCGCGTGCTCGGCGATCGGGAGTTCGCGCAGCGCATTGCGCGGGCGGGGCGTGACCGCGTGCGGCGTGAATTTACCCTGGAGCGGACCGCCGAGCGGACCGAGGCGGTCTATCGTGAGGCGCTGGAGCGACGGGGCGGTTGAGCCCGACTCTGCTCCTCGCCCTCAACTTCCCGCCGTTCGGCGGCGGCATCGCCCGCATGATGGGCGAGGTCGCGCTCCGCTATCCTGAGCACGGCCTGCTGGTCTCGACGGGAACCTGGCCGGGAAGCGAGGCCAGCGACCCGCGCTTCCGACAGACCATCGACCGCGTGGCCGTGGGAGCGAAGCGGCTGCGCACGCTCAACGGGCTCATCCGTTGGACCCGACGCGCCGCGGCGCTGGCGCGCCGGACCGAGCCAGCGTTTGCCTGGTGCGACGAGGTCAAGCCCGCGGGGTACGCCGCGGCCTGGCTGCACGCGCGCCGTGGTCTCCCGTTCGGCGTGCTGGCCCACGGGGCGGACCTGTTGCTGCTCCAAGCGAAGGTGGGTCGCTCGCGCTTCAAGCGGTGGACGGCGCGGCGCATCTTCGAAGGCTGTGCGGTAGTGGTCGCCAACAGCCGCTGGACCGCGGATCTCGCCCGCGACGTGCTCGAGTCCCTCGGCTGCCATGCGCTCGCCGGCGATGTCCGCGTCGTGCACCTCGGTACCACGCCCGCTCACTTCCGCCCCGGCATCGACCCCCGGCCGGTGCGTCGCCAGCACGGGCTCGACGGAGGCCCCTGGCTGCTCACGGTTGCCAGGCTCGACTTCCACAAGGGGATCGACACCGTCATCCGGGCGCTCCCCGCGATCCGGGCCGCGGTTCCGGGCGCGCGCTACGCCGTCGCCGGCGTAGGGAGCCGGCGCGATACACTCGAGGCGCTCGTCTCGGAGCTCGGTCTGGGGGACGCGGTGCGCCTGCTCGGCTTCGTTCCCGACGGGGAACTGCCCGCGCTGTACAACGCGGCGGACCTGTTCGTGCTGGCGTCCCGGCGACACGACCTGCTAGTGGAGGGATTCGGAATCGCCTGTGTGGAGGCTGCTGCGTGCGGTCTTGCGGTGATCGGCAGCCGCTCCGGCGGCATCCCCGAGGCCATCCGCGAGGGCGAAACCGGCTTGCTCGTTGATCCGGAAGACCCGGCCGCGCTGGCGGCGGCCGCCGTGCGGGTGCTCGAGGATGATGCCCTGCGCCGCCGCCTGGGCGCCGCCGGGCGCGCGGCGGTGGAGCGCTACTACAATTGGGATCGCGTCACGGACGACCTGCTCCGGATCGACCGGGAATTCCGCCGACCACGACCGTAGATTGTTCCCGATGACGACGCTCCTCCTGGCGCAGGACTTCCCCCCGATGGGCGGCGGCATCGCCCGCCTGCACGGCGAGCTGGCGAAGCGGTTTCCGCGTGGCGACCTCGTGGTTTCCACGCCCACCGATCCCGACGCGTCCGAAGTGGATGTCGGCCTGCCCGCTGTCGTGGACCGGCTTCCCATCGGCGCGCGGCGGACCAAGACGCTGCCGGCGATCCTGTTCTGGGCCCGGCGCGCGGCCGCGCTGGCGCGCCAGCATCGCGTCGGCTTCGTACACTGCGGGAACGTGAAGCCCGCCGGGTATCCGGCGCGCTGGGTATACGAGCGCCAGCACATCCCCTACGGAATCTTCTTTTATGGGGCCGACCTGCTGAGCGAGCAGCACAAGATCCGCCACTCGCGCCTCAAGCGTCGCACGGCCCGCGTCATCCTGGGTGGCGCCGCGGTCCTCATGACCATCAGCGCCTGGACCCGCGATCTCGCGCTGTCGTTATTGGGCGACCTGGGACTCGACGGGCACGGCCGCCGCATCCGGGTCGTGCACCTCGGCACGGACCCCACATGGTTCCGCCCGGGGATCGACGTGACGGCGGCGCGGGACCGGTTCGGTCTGCCCGACCTGGGAGGGCGCTGGCTCGTGACCGTGGCGCGGCTGCAGGAGCACAAGGGGATGGACACGGTCATCCGGGCGCTCCCGGCCATCCTGGCGCGCGCCCCAGATGTGCGATACGCCGTCGCCGGGACCGGGCCAGATCGCGAGCGGTTGGAGCGACTGGTGCAGGAGCTCGGCCTGGGCGACCGCGTGCGGTTCCTGGGCGGCGTCGGCGACCAGGACCTCCCGGCGTTGTACAACCTCGCGTCGGTGTACGTGGGCGCTTCGCGTCGGGCGGGGCGCCTGGGCGTTGAAGGATTCGGCATCTCGCTCGTGGAAGCGTCCGCGTGCGGCTTGCCGGTGGTGGCAGGCAACTCCGGCGGCATACCGGACGCCGTGCGTGACGGCGAGACTGGGTTCCTCGTGCCCCCCGAGGACCCCGCGGCCTTCGCCGATGCGATCTGCCGCGTGCTGGCGGACAAGGCGGCGGCTCAGCGCATGGGGCAGGCCGGCCGACGCGCGGTCGAGACGTACTTCAACTGGGATCGTGTGGTGCGCGATCTGCGGGCGATCGAAGCGGAGGTGACGCGGGGCCAGCCCGCCTAGGGCGGGCTCGCCGCGATCTTGCCCGGCCGCTCGAGCACCAGCAGGCCCAACAGGAGCAGTGCTCCCCAGGTATAGATGGAATGCGTGAGCAGCGTGTGTCGCAGCTCGAGCGACCACACGGTGAGCACACCCGACGTCGCCAACCCGGCCGCGAGCCGCACGGCGATCCACGCGCGCCGACCCTCGCGCGCCGGAGGATTTTGCAGGACCACGACCCACGCGGGGAATGCCAGCAGGAAGTAGTGCGTGTGGGCGATCGGTGAGAGCAGCACCGCCACGACTGTTACCGCCGCGACGTCCGGCAGTGTCGTTCCACTCGTTGTCCAGTGCCGACGCAGCGCCATCAGCCCCGCGCCCAGACAGAGCAGGTCGAGCGCGACCAGCAGCAGTGGCGGCCCGTGGAGCCGCGCCGCCATGGCGGCGAGCGACTGGTTGCTCTCTCCCGACCAGTTCCAGTTTCCCGGCGCCGACAGCGTGAGCCAGTCGCGCAACCCTTCTCCCGCCCCGGACAGCCCATAGGGCAGCAGAGCGCCGAAGGTGAGGCCCGCCGCCACGGCTGCGCCGACCGCCACCGTTCGCCAGCGTCGTCGGTAGGCGAAGTAGCCGAGCAGCAGTCCCGGGAACGCCTTGAGCGCCGTGGCCACGCCGATCCAGCCGCCGGCGCGCTGCTCGCGTCCGCGGTCGAGTGCCACGACGGCGGCGAGCGTCAGCGCGAGCAGCACGCAGTTGATGTTCAGGTCCTCGAAGTTACGATGGAGCGGCACGGCCACCGCGGCGAGCGCCCAGCCCACGGCCCAGCGGCGCTCCGACGGGACCCGGCACACGCTCCAGACGAGACAGGCGAGACTCAGGACAGCCCACAGCGCCTTGGAAAGCCGTAGATCGCGGCGCGCCACGACGGCGAACGGGGTGAGCGCGAGTGCGCTGAAGGGGGGCCACGGCAGGCCGATCCGCGTGCTCGCTGCGGCGAAGAGCGGACTGCCGTGCAGCAACCGTTCGCTCTGCCCCAGCTCCGCCTCGAAGTCACTGCCTCGCCGGACGCCGACCTCGATGGCGACGGCGGCGTAGATCGCGAACGCGACGATCCCAAGCGCCCGGCTGCGGCGCGTCCACATGCTCACGGGCTGCAACTTGCCGTTCACGCATCCGGCCCGCAATCTTCGCACCCGTGTCCCCGCGTCTGTGGCTCGCACTCGGGTTCGTCCTCGGCGTCGGCACAGCACTGCGGCTGGGCGAATTCGCCGCCCTGACGCCGCTCGACATCGACGAAGCGATGGTGGGACTGAACATCGCCGCGCGCGGCTACGCCGGACTGCTGCAGCCGTTGGACTACGGTCAAACGGCGCCCGTCCTGTTTCTGTGGGGGGCGCACCTCGCCACTCGGCTCGCCGGCGTGAGCGAGCTTGCCCTGCGGGTATTGCCTTTCATCGCTGGTGTGGTACTCCCCTGGGCGACGTGGAAGCTGGCAACCCGGCTGCTCGAGCCCCGGGCCGCCGTATTGGCGGCGGCGTTCACGGCCTGCGCGCCGATTCTCGTGCGCTACTCGAGCGTCGCGAAGCCATACGCCATGGATGCACTCGTCACCGTCATCCTCGTCTGGCTCGCGCTCGACACGGCCGATGAGCCTGAGCGAGCGCGGACCTGGTGGCGGCTGCTCGGGGCGGGAGCGGTGGCGCTGCTCGCGTCTCAGCCCGCGCTCTTCGTGCTTGCCGGGCTCACCGACGCGTTGGCTCTGGATCCGCGAGTGCGGCGTGTCCCGGGATGGGTGTGGCGCCTGGCGACGGGCGCCGCCCTGTGGAGTGCGCTGTTTGCGACGTTGTACTTCACGTGGTACCGGAGAGTGGCGACGGACGGCTACATGCGGCAGTTCTGGGCCTGGAGCTTCCTGTCGCCTGGCTCGCCCTCCCTGGTCGAGCGCCTGCCGCTCATCGCACGAGAGACGCTGTTCCCCTTTTTCATAGGGTCGCGGCCTCACACATTCCTCGTGATTGTCGTCTTGCTCGCGTTGTGCGGCGTCGGGTCAGTGGGGCTGCGCAGGCGGTGGGGGCTCTGGGCCACGGTGCTCGCGGTGGGACCGGTGGTCGCCGCGCTCGTGGCCTCGACGGTCGGTGGCTATCCCATTGCCGCACGCCTGATGATCTACGCGGCTCCGCTGCTCATGCTCATCA
This sequence comes from Gemmatimonadales bacterium, assembly GCA_035601235.1. Taxonomy (GTDB): domain Bacteria; phylum Gemmatimonadota; class Gemmatimonadetes; order Gemmatimonadales; family GWC2-71-9; genus AG41. The sequence continues at coordinate 4,632 of DATNOR010000182.1, read as the reverse complement.
TGGCCCAGGGAGTGGCGACGGGCATCGGGTGGGTGCGACATCCCGCGGCCGCGCGCGCGGCGTGGGTCCTGGTCGTCGTATGGCTCGCGCTGATGGGTGAGGCCGCGGCGACGCGACGGCGCCCAGCGCCGGACGTGCCGTCCCTGGTGCAGCAGTTGCGGCGCGCATCACCGCCCGCGGCGCCGGTCTACGTCCTGGCCAACGCGCTCCCGATGTGGGCGTTCTACACGACCGACTGGGCTGCGCCCGACGCGGGCCGGCTGCATTGGCTCGCGCGGCGCGCCGGTCCCGGCGGCCCGGCGTTTCACAACGCGGCGGCGCGCGGTCGCGTTCGCCCGGACGAGGCCGACACGCTGGTCGGGCGCTGGGAGGGGGGCGCGCGCGCCGAAATCATCGGCCTCGCGACCGGGATGCAGAAGCGCGACCTGGCCGGCCTCTCCCGATCACGCCCCGACTCGGGCTGGGTGGAGGACGAGGTGAAGCGCATCGTGGCGGCAGGGGATCACGACGTATGGCTCCTCTTGGCTTTCGCCTTTTCGCACGAGGGCGACGAGTTGTTGGCGGGTCTGGACGCGGCTGGGGGAGAGAGAATCTACGAGCGCGACGCGCCCGACGCGTCGCTGTACCGTTACCGGTTGCGCTAACCCGCCGCGTCGGCCGCCTTGGGCGCGGCGGCGGGGCGCGCGCTGATCGCGTACGTGGGGCAATGCCGGATGAACTCGCCGTCGATAGGCGACCAGTCCTGCTCGGGCCGCGTGACGACCGCCTTGCCCTGCGCGTCCAGCACGAACATCCCCGGCGGTGCCTGCACCAGGCACGCCCCGCACCCGATGCACCGCTCGCGCTGCACTCGAATGGTCACGGCCCGGCGCGGATACACGCCCGAGTCGCCGGGGGCCGGCCACTCGGCCGGGCGGTCGAGCCCGGCCACGGTGGCGCGATAGCCTTCCTCGACAATCTCACGCAGGTGGTCGAAGTCGAAGGCGGAGATGTGCTCGACGCGTGGGTGGATGTAGTAGATCGGCGGCGTGGTCCACTCGCGCATGCGCAGCTCCAGCAGCGACTGCATCGCGATCTCGGTGGCGCGCGCGAACACCGCGGAGAAGCCCTCTTCCTGCGTGTCGGCGCGAAACGCGTTCGACGCGGACACGTCGACCGCGAGGATCACGTCGGCGCCGAGGATGCGTCCTGTGCCGACGGGCAGGTTGTCGACGGTGGCGCCGTCCACGTAGAAGCGTCCCCGGATCTCGCGCGGCGGCAAGAAGCCGGGGATGGCGCATGACGCGAACACGGCGTCTTTCACCGGCACCTCGTCCAGTCCCTCGAGCCCCCAGAAGACCTGCATCCCCGAGTTCACGTCCACGGTGTTCACGATGAGCGGATGGTGGAGGTCTTGGAAGGTGGCGTCGCCGACGAGGCGGTGGATCAGGAGGTCGAGGGGCTCACGGCGGAACAGGGCGGGGGAGCGCATTCGCTTGAAGGCCATGTCCGCGTGGGCCACCACGAACACGTCTTTGCGGCGCAGCTTGATCGCCACGTCGCGCAGCTCGGCGATGCTCCGTCCGGCGGACCAGGCGGCGCCCACGAGCGCGCCCACGCTCGAGCCGACGATCTGCGCCGGCACGAGGCCGCGCTCGGTGAGCGCCTGTAGCACGCCGATGTGGGCGACGCCCTTCATGCCGCCGCCGCCCAACACGAGGGTGAATCGCGTTTGGCTGTTCACGTGACCCGCCGCTTGCCCGGAAGGTGAGCCTCCGAGTAACGTAGTCGTGATCCCCAGCCCCGCGCTACTCATGCGCCATCGCGTCGTGCGCAGTCGTTGGACTCTGACCGGTCTCGCCGTCGTCGTCGCACTCGCGCTCGCGGCGCTCGCGGCGCCGCTCATCGCGCCAGGTGATCCCTATCACGGTCAGCTCGCCGCCGCGTTGCAGGCGCCGTCGCGCGCCTTCCCGCTCGGCACCGACGCGCAGGGGCGCGACGTCCTCAGTCGCCTGCTGTTCGGCGCTCGCCTGTCGCTCGCCGTCGGGCTCGCGAGTCAGCTGATCGCACTCGCGGTCGGGCTCACGCTCGGTCTCGCGGCGGGCTTCTACGGGCGCTCCGTGGACGCGCTGGTGATGCGCGCCGCCGACGTCACTCTCGCCTTCCCGTCGCTCCTCCTGCTCATCGCCGTCGCCGCCGCCGTGAAGCCCACGCTGCCGGTCGTGTGCGTGGTGATCGGCGTCGTCGGCTGGGCGGGCATGGCGCGCCTGGTGCGCGGCCAGGTGCTCGTGGTGCGTCGCCTCGACTACGTCTACGCGGCGCGCGCCTTCGGGGCCTCGGACGCGCGGCTCGCCGCTCGCCACGTGCTCCCCAACGTGCTCGGGCCGGTGATCGTCGCCGCCACGCTCGGCGTGGGTGGCGCGATCATGGCCGAAGCGGCGCTCTCGTTCGTGGGGCTGGGCGCGCCGCCGCCCACGCCCTCTTGGGGCGCGATGGTGGCCGAAGGCCGCGACCTGCTGCGCGTGGCGCCATGGGTGTCGCTCTTTCCCGGGCTCGCGATCGGCGTCACGGTGCTGGGCGTGAATCTTGTGGGCGACGGGCTGCGCGACGCGCTGGATGTCCGGGGACGGGCGGGATGACCTTGTTGAAGTTGTACCCTGGGCTGAAGCCCGGGCTCGGCGCAGGGGCGTCCTTAAGGACGCACTCTCGGGCCGAGCCGGCCCTTCAGGGCACGGGGGACACGTGACCGACATCGCCTACCACCCGACGCGCCTGCGCGCGTTGCGGGACCAGTTCCGCGCCCTCCGGGCCGCCGAATTCCCCTGGACGGCGGACACCGTGTATCTGAACAACGCGTCCATCGGGCCCATCCCGGAGCGCACGCGCCGTGTGCTCGACGAGTTCACCGCCAAGCGCACCGCCCCGCACCTCCTCCCCGACCGCGAGCTGCAGGCGGGGCTGCAGGCGGCGCGGGTGGCGGTCGCGCGCCTGCTGAATGCGGACCCCGCCGAGATCGCGCTCGCCACCAACACCAGCCACGGGCTGAACCTCGCGGCCAGCGCTCTGCCGCTCAAGCGCGGCGACGTGGTACTGGTATCCGATCGCGAGTTCCCCGCCAACGTGTACCCGTGGCTGCTGCTCAAGAAACGGGGGATCGAAGTGGAGCTCGCGCCCTGCGGGGGCGAAGGCTGGCCCGACGAGGACTATCTCGTCGAGCGCCTGCACGACCCGCGTGTGCGCGTGCTCGCGGTCTCCTTCGTCCAGTTCGCCAACGGGTACCGCGCCGATCTGGCACGGCTCGGCGCCGCCTGCCGCGCCAACGGGACGTTTCTCGTGGTAGACGGGATTCAGGGTGTCGGAAACTCGACGCTCGACGTGCGCGAGACACCTGTGGACATCCTGGCGTGCGGCGGCCAGAAATGGCTGCTCTCCCCCTGGGGCTCGGGCTTCGTCTACGTGCGGCGCGAGCTGATCGCGGCGCTCGAGCCCGCCGTCACCGGCTGGATGGCGTTCGAAGGGACCGACGACTTCTCCCGCCTCATCGACTACAATCCCACCTTCCGCGCCGACGCGCGCCGCTTCGAAATGGTCACCTTACCGTTCCAGGACTTCCACGGCATGACCACGTCGGTGGGGATGCTTGCCGAGCTGGGTGTCGACGACATCGCGCAATACGCGCGCACGCTGCACGAGCCGGTGCTGCACTGGGCCGGGGAGAACGGCATCCGCGTCGTCTCACCCACGGACGAAGCGCACCGCTCGGCGATCGTGTGCCTCGCGCCCGCGCATCCCGCCGAGGCGTATCATGCGCTCAAGCGCGCGCACGTCGTGTGCTCGCTGCGTGAGGGCGCCATCCGGTTGGCTCCGCACTGCTACAACACAGTGGAAGAAATGGAGCGGGTGCTGGACGTGCTGGATCAGCTGGGGTGAAGTGATGTCGGGTGAGGCGTGGTCGGATGCTGCGTTGTCGGGTGAGGCGTTGTAGGGTGAGGCGTTGTCGGGTGAGGCGTTGCTGGATGAGGCGTTGCCGGCGACGCAGTATCCGACAACGCAGTATCCGACCACGCAGTACCCGACAACGCTCTACCCGGCAACGCCGTATCCCTCTCTATGTCTACCACTCCATCCGGCCCATAGCACGAACAGCCACCCGAAGATGATCCCGCCCACGGCGAGCGCGGTCTGGGTCGGTGGCGGTGGACTGAACAGCGAGCCCACGTAGGACAAGAGCAGCACGGCGATGAGCGCCCAGAATCCGTAGGTCCCGACGCCGTCGCGCGCCTTCGTAGTCCTGGCGTAGAGCCACACCCCCGCCGCGAACATCACGCCCTCGACGCCGACGGTGCCGGCGACGGAATTCCACAGGCCGAGGCCGAGCGGCGTGCCGCCCGGGTACAGCGGCATGTCGGGGCGATGGGTGACGAAGTCGAGCACCCAGTGGCTCACGACCAGGAGCGCGATGACGACGCCTCCCCGTCCGTCGCCCGTGAGCGTGCGGTAGGTGAACCCGAACAACGCACCCCATCCGATGAGCGTCACCAGGCTGTGCGAGATCGGGATCGAGTCGAGCCACAGCGCCAGGAACGGGTTCGGGCCCTGAACGACGTGTGCCCGCTCCCACCCCAGGAGCAGGAATACCGGCCACAGCAGGTC
>DATNOR010000181.1:0-59008 GCA_035601235.1 Gemmatimonadales bacterium | reverse complement strand
TACGGCGACACGCTCAACCTCGACGTGAACGCCACGCTCACGAACGCGCTGCAGCGCGAGGGCTTGGGCGTGCCGATCAACCTCGAGTACGACGACCTCATGGTGCATCAGGCCGAGTACCGCTCGTCGTCGGCCACCGTGCTGATGCTCGACTGCTCGCACTCGATGATCCTGTACGGCGAAGACCGGTTCACGCCGGCCAAGAAAGTCGCCCTGGCGCTCACGCACTTGATCCGCACCCAGTTCCCGGGCGACACGCTGCGCGTGGTGCTGTTCCACGACACCGCGGAGGAAATCCCCCTCGCTCAGCTGGCGCGCGCGCAGGTCGGGCCGTACCACACGAACACGGCCGAGGGGCTGAAGCTGTCGCGCCGCATGCTGTTGTCGCAGCGCAAGGACATGCGCCAGATCATCATGATCACCGACGGCAAACCGTCGGCGCTCACGCTCCCCGACGGGCGCATCTATGTCAACTCGATGGGGCTCGACCCCCAGATTCTGCAGGCCACGTATCGCGAAGTGGCCCTGTGCCGGCGCTCGGGCATCCTGATCAACACGTTCATGCTGGCCCGGGATCGGAGCCTGGTGGAGTTCGTGAAGAAGGTATCGGCCATCTGCCGCGGGAAGGCGTACTTCACGAACACGATGACGCTCGGGCAGTTCATCCTGATGGATTTCATGAGGAGAAAGACGCGGCGGGTCAGCTAACGCTGTGAGGGTGGCGCACGCGCAACACCACCCTTTCCGGTCAAGGCGGGACGGGCGTCGGCCCGGTTTCTGCGGCGGCGCATCGGTTGTCGTCACCTTTCAGGCCGTGCTCAAGGTACCTCGAGGCTCATGGGTCGGTAGGCGTCTGCTGACCGTGGGGACGCTCGCCGTGTGGGGATGTGATTCCCCGACGGCGAGCGGGCCGAGGCCCGGCCTCACCGTTCGCGCTGAACCAGGGTGGACCGATACCATCCTCGGCGAGCCCGCTGGCGTCGTCGCCGAGGTTCGCGACCGCTTCGGAGCCCCCATCCGCGGGGCGACCGTCGCCCTCCGCTACGGCTCAGGGACCGAGGGCGTGTTCTATCTCAGCGGTGTCTCCGACCCGCGGCCGTTCTGGCGCGTCGTCGATACGACCGACGTTTTCGGCCGCAGCGAGGCGCGCCTGTGGCATGGCGGGGTCGCCGGTGAGGCGTGGCTTCGGGTTGACGTCATGCTGGCGACGGAACCCTCGAGCGCCACCTTCACCGACTCGGTCGCGGTGCGCACGACGCCCGGCAACCCCGCCAAGCTCATCATCACGCCAAGCGACACGGCGCTGTACCAAGGCAACAGCGGCGGGTTCACGGCGATAGTCACCGACCGCACCGGTAATCATCGGCCGGAACGAGCGCAGCTCGAAGCCGGCACCCCGGGGATCGCGGTCAGCGGGTCAACCGTACAGGCGACAACCGGTCCGAGTCGCCAGGTCGTCCGGGCGCGGTTCAACTCGCTCGTGGACTCCGTGTGGCTCAGCATCGTACCACGGGGCACGATCGTAGTGCGGTACATGGGGCTAACGGAACCGGACTACAGCTACGTTTTCATCACGCTCCAACTCGATGGATCCGACTATCACCGACTCTTGCGTCGTGGCGGGCCAAGTTACTTCGGTTCAAACGACAAATTCATGAGCCCGCAGTGGGGACACACGGGCGATTACCTGTTGTTCTTCGACGGTTCCTGGAATAAGGAGCTCTACCGCACGACTTTGGACGGCGTCGCAAACCCGTTGTTTTCTGCCCGCGTGACCGAAGACGACGTCTGGCAACAAGAGACGCGTGACGGATCGTGGGTCTACTTCGACGGAGCCACTCCCGGCGCCTACCGCACCTACATCTACCGGGCTCGGCCAGACGGATCCGAAGCAACACGTATCTCCCCGGGGGTCGAGAAGTACTACCAGAACGATCTCTATCCCTCGCCGTCGCCGGACGGACGATATGTGGTGTACGCCACGGATCGTGAAACTGGGGACATCTTCAACCTCAGGCTCCAGGTGCTGGAGGTTGAGACGGGAGTGATCCGGAGTCTTGGAGTCGCGGGAACGGGACCACGTTGGTCGCCCAGCGGCGATTGGATCGCCTTCGGCCAAGCGGACTCACTCTTCGTGATTCGACCAGACGGGACCGGACTGCGACGTGTATCCGGTTACGGATACGAACCGTGGGCATCATGGTCTCCGGACGGGCGCTGGCTCGTCGCCGAGCGCTTTGGTCCGTTCGTCGATGTGATCGAAGTCGAGACGGGGCTGACGTTGCCGCTGGGTTTCACAGGATACCTCACCACTCCCGCCTGGCGGCCCTAGGCATCAACTGGGCTTCGTGAAGACATCGGCGATCTGCTGCGAGAGGCCTTGACGGTCGCAGTCCCCCGACGCACATTTGCATCCCGGGAGTCGCGTCCCAGGCGGTCGGTGCCGCCGTCGACGCGACTTTTTCGTTTGAGGGCGAGTTCTGTGACGTCGAAGGATTGACCAGAGTCAGACAAACGATGCGAAAGACCAATTCACCCAGATCGAGCTATCGCCTGGCGCTATGCGTCCGGTCGGCCACGCGTGTGGGCATCCGCCCAGTCGTCGCGGCCCAGCCGGCATTCGATCGGCTCGATAGCGACATCAGGTTGCGCAGGCACGGAGAGCGGATGCGTCGGTAATCGCCGCCTTCGGCCGAGGGGATGGTCCAATCGCCCCGCCTGCGCAATACGCCAGGCGGGGCGAAGTGTTTTGGGGGGGAGGGGGGGAGGGGGGGCGCTCATTGACAACCGTCGGTGTGTGTGTGCAGCAGCAGGATCGTGCCGCCGGCGGCCGGGTGCTCGTTCCGGCGGGCCTGACGAGGACGCGACTCCCGTTGGTGTCTCGACGGGCGGCCCCGCGTCCGCCGGCGGCGCGAGCAGGTGGAGGCCGCGATTCTCGCCGAGCAGTGGCGCAGCCGGTAGCGCACGTGGTTCGGGACCACGGGGCCGCGGGTTCGAATCCCGCCTGCTCGACTCGTCTGGATAGCTCAGCCGGTAGAGCGGCGGCTTGAAGAGCCGCGCGTCCCAGGTTCGACTCCTGGTCCAGACATGCTGCGCCTGTAGCTCAACCGGACAGAGTGCCGGGCTACGAACCCGGAGGCTGGGGGTTCGACTCCCTCCAGGCGCGTGATCGATGTCCCTTAGCTCAGTGGGGAGAGCGCGCGTCTGATATACGCGAGGTCGCTGGTTCGAGTCCGGCAGGGACAATGCGAGCGCCCGTAGCTCAGCCGGAGCAGAGCGCGAGCCTCCGAAGCTCGAGGTCGCTGGTTCGAGTCCAGCCGGGCGCACTTGTGGGAGACTCGGCCGGTCGTTCGTTTCATACGGGCTCAGAACGCCGTGCTTTGGCGTCCCGGTTCGAGTCCAGGCAGGCGCATGCACACACGCTCGGACGGTGCATTTTCAGAGAGAGGCGGTGGACCATGAACGAGCCGGTGATCTTCGGCACGCATGAAGACAAGACGCTGGCGCAGCTGCGCGACGTGGCGAGCCGCGCGGAGCGCGTCGCGCTCATGGCCGACGGCCACCTCGGCTACATCATGCCGATCGGCGGCGTGGCGGCGTACCGCGACCAGGTGAGCGTGGTGGGTGTGGGGTTCGATATCGCCTGCGGCAACGCGGCCATCCGCACCAACCGCCGGCTGCACGAGTACACCCGGGCCGACCTGGAGCTCCTGGCGGACGAGATCCAGCGCACGATCTCGTTCGGAATGGGACGGAACAACCGGGCCGACGACGCGCCCACCGACCATCCGCTGTTCGAGCACGCGGCCTGGGACGCGCTCCCCGGGAAGCACGAGCGGGAGGGGCTGCGCGCCAAGGCGCGGAATCAGCTGGGGACGGTGGGCAGCGGTAACCACTACGTCGACGTGTTCGCCGACGAGCAGGGAGAGATCTGGGTGGGCGTGCACTTCGGGAGCCGCGGCTTCGGGCACACGGTCGCCTCGGGCTTCCTGGCGCTGTCGCAGGGCAAGAAGTGGGGCGAGCGGGTGCCGGAGGCCGAGGCCCTGCTCCCGCTGAAGCAGCCGCTGGGGCACGACTACTGGCACCTGATGACGCTGGCCGGCGACTACGCCTACGCCGGCCGGGAGTGGGTGGCGCGCAAGGTGACGTCGCTCCTGGGCGGAGACGAGGTGGAGCTGGTGCACAACCACCACAACTTCGCCTGGAAGGAGACGCACGCCGGAACCGAGTACGTGGTGGTCCGCAAGGGCGCCACGCCCGCGTTTCCGGGGCAGCAGGGTTTCGTGGGCGGCTCGATGGGCGACAACGCCGTGATCATCGAGGGCGCGCGACACGATTCGGAGCGTCAGCGCGCATCGCTGTACTCGACCGTGCACGGCGCCGGTCGCGTGATGTCCCGGACCGCCGCGCGCGGCAAGGTGAACCGCAAGACCGGCGAAGTGATCAGTCCGGGGAAGGTGACCTGGGACATGCTGCACGAGTGGGTGGGCGGGAAGGGCGTGATCCTGCGCGGCGGCGGGCTGGACGAGTCGCCGCATGCGTACCGGCGGCTGCCGGACGTGCTGGCGGCGCAGGGCGACACCGTGACGGTCCTCCACACGCTCACGCCGCTCATCGTGGTGATGGCGGGAGAGAAGGAGTTCGATCCGTACAAGGACTAGCTAGCTTACACGAATGGAGCCGCGTCCAGCGCCATCCAACAAGCGCAGTTGGCCGTTGCTGGCGCTGGGCGCGTGCGCTTTCCTGCCGGGTTTCGGGCTCCTCTTCGCCGCTGCAGCCGTCACCTGGGGTCTCGTCTCCGATCGGCCGCGGGCCCGGTGGGGAGTGATACTCGGCGGAGCAGGTGCGCTTCTCAATCTGGTGGGCGGCGCCGTGCTCGTCGCGCGGTTCCAGCACGCGCCCGTGGTCGAGCGATCACGCATCGAGATGACACGGCGCGACCTCGGGACGCTGGTGCTGGAGCTGGAGCGCTACCGCGACCGCACCGGCAGATACCCCGCCACGCTCCAGCAGCTGGTGGGCCAGCCGATTCCCCTCCGCCTGCTCAACATCTACGACCAGACGGCGGGCTTCTTCGTGTTCCCTCGCGTCTACGAGTATCACCTGGCGGGGGACAGGAGCAGCTACGATCTCTTCGCGCTCGGACCGGACGGCCAGCCGGGCACCGCGGACGACGTCCGGCCGGCGCTTCCCGATTCCGTGCTGCGAGGCACCGGCTACCGCCCGGTGCGGTGACCCTTCTCGCGCCTCAGCCGGCGGCTTCGGTCTGCCGCACCGCCTCGCACAGCAGGGCGTGCCCGTGGGCCAGCCAGTCGCTCCGGCGGCGGACGCACTTGCAAGCCAGACGAAGCAGCACGGCAGCCCGGTACCACGCCACGGCGCAAGCGTTCAGCAAACCCGCGGTCCGCGCGAGGAACGTCTGCTCCGCCTGCTTCGCCTCCGACGCCAGTCGCTCGTTCTTCAGCCCGATCCGCCAGATCGTGGCGAGCAAGGTGCCGGCGTCGAGCTCCAGCGGCCCCTGACCGAAGCGCTGCCAGTCGATCACTCCGGGCGCGTCGCCCAGGTCGAGGAGGTGACGGGCGTAGAGAGTCCCGTGCACCAGAGTCGGCGGGGACTCCACGGCACGGGCGCGTGTCGGCCGCGGTGGCAACGCCGCGGCCGCGAAGCGCAAGGCGGGATCGGCCGTCCGCAGGCCGGCCGCCCATTCACGCGCCCGCTCCCACACCCCCTCGAGGGCGCCGACGAGGCCGCCGCGCAGTCGGCGACGTCGGCGCGGGGCGGTGAGCGCCAACATGCCTGTCACAACCGTCGCGGCGCCCCCCAGCACGGGATCGGCCGCGCTCATGTCGGCCACCCACGTGCGGGCCCGGTGGAGCACGTCGGGTGCTCCGAGCGACGGGCCGAGCGCCACCTGCAGGCCGGCGGCTCGCTCGACCCAGCCAGCGGCCAGCTCACCGGCGCGCCTGCCCTCGCCGCGCTTGACCAAGTCGCTCGCCGTCGGGCCGTCCAACCAGCCGATCACCAGCACTTTCAGGCCCTGCTCCCACGCCAGCAGCGGCGGCACGCGAACCCCCGACTGGCCCGCGAGGCCCGCCGCGCGCAGTGCGCCGTACAGCGCGGCTTCCGGCGCCGGGTCGGAGGCGTACGCCTTGACCGCGAACCGGCGACTCCCGACGCGCGCCTCGAACGTGGCTCGCTCGCCGGGCGTGTAGCCGCGCAGCACGAGCTCCACAGGAGCGTCGCCGAGCCCCAGGGAGCGGATCGCTCGGGCGAGGCCCACGGCGCGAATCGCGGCGAGCGCCGGGAGCGCGGGGTCGTCGGGAAGCGCGCTGCGCGGCTTCAACCGGCCGCCCCGGTCTGCCGCACGGCCTCGCTCAAGAGGGCGTGGGCGTCGACCAGCTGGGCGCCTCCGCGACGTCCGTACTTATCCGCCAGACGCAGCAGCATGGCGGCTCGGTACCACGCGACGGCCCACGCGTCCAACAGGCCCGCCGTGCCAGCGAGGAAGGTTTCCTCGGTGCGCCTCGCCTCGGGCGCCAGCCGCTGGTCCTTCTGTCCGATGCGCCAGATGGTGGCGAGGAAGGTGCCCGCGTCAAACTCGGCGGGTCCCTGACCGAACTGCTGCCAGTCGATGACGCCGGGGCCGTCGCCCAGGTCGATGAGGTGACGGGCGTAGAGCGTCCCGTGCACCAGGCTGGGCGTGGATTCTTTGGCCCGCGTCCGCGCCGGCGTCGGCGGCAGTGCACCGGCCGCGAAGCGCATCGCCGGATCGGACGCCCGCACGCCGGCCACCCATCCGCGTGCCCGATCGCGCACGGCGTGGACCAGCCCACCGAGCCCGCCCTGAATTCGCCGCCGCCGGCGGGTCGGCTCGGTGAGCACCAACATGCCCGCGACGACGCCTGCAGCGGCACCGAGCACGGGATCGGCCGCGCCCAGGTTGGCCGCCCACTTGCGGGTCCGGGCGAGAATGTCGGCCGCGCCGCGCGGCGAGCCGAGCTTCACGGCGAGCGAGACGACACGGCGGACCCAGGCAGCGGCCAGCTCGCCGGCGCGTCGGCCCTCGCCGCGCTTCACCAGGTCGCTGGCGGTCGGTCCGTCCAGCCACCCGATGACCACCAGCTCCAGATTGCGCTCGAACGCGAGCAGCGGCGGCACGCGAGCCCCGGATTGGCCCGCGAGTCCCGCGGCATGCAAGGCCTCGTACAGCGCGGCTTCCGAGCTCGCTCCCGACGCATACGCCTTGACCGCGAACCGCCGGCTCGCCACGCGCGCCTCGAAGGTGGCGCGGGCGCCCGGCTTGTAGGCGCGCAGGATCAGCTCGACCGGATCGTCCGGGAGACCGAGGCTCGGGATGGCCCGCGCGAGCCCCATGGCGCGAATCGCCCCGAGGGCGGGGAGGGCGGGATCGTCGGGAAACTCGCTACTCGCCCTCACGGGCGGGCGTCTGGACGCATGGTCGGGGCGCCGGAGGAGCAGGACGCCGTTCGGCTGAGACAAGGAGCGTGCCAGCATGCAACGCGAGCTGCAGCACGGGATGGAGGGGAAACGGAGGGGCGGGAGTCGATCCCCTGGTGCGCGGCGGCGACAGAGTGCGGGCTAGCGCCGCACCCCCTCGTATACGAGGCGCGACAGGTCCGCCACCAGGTTGTGGGCGACGCTATCCTCCTTGATGCCGCCGGTGAGCACGACCAGGATGTAGCCTCCTCCCGCCGCCGGGGAAACCACGGCGGCGTCGTGGTACACGACCTCGCCGATCCATCCGGTCTTGTGGGCCACGCGGGTCCCCGGCGGCACGCCCACAGGGATCCCCTCGTTGAACTCCTGGCGGCCGAGGATGGTGAGCATCGAGTCGCAGGCGGCGGCGCTCGCGGCACGGCCGGTCGCGATCGCCTGGAGCAACACGCCCAGGTCGCGCGCCGTCGTCGTGTTGTTCAACCCGGCTCGGTACGCCGCGCCGTCTTCCACGCCGCGTAGCACCTGAATCGACCACGCCCCGAGGGCACGCGCCGTGCGTTGGGCACGGTCGGCACCGACACGCTCGATCAGGATGTTGGTGGCCAGATTGCTCGAGCGGGTGATCATCCGCTCGAGTAGATCGCGCACCGACCGGTTCCGTCCCACCAGCGCGTACAGCGTCGAGTCCGAGTCGTCTTCCTTGCCGACCACGAACGCGCCCTCCACCAACGAAGGAAAGGCGGTGTGCACGGTGAGCGAGTCGTCGAGCGCCAGCAGCCCGGCATCCGCGTCTCGGAAGATCTGGATCATCACCGGCAGCTTCATCGTGCTCGCGGCGTGGAATCGCAGATTCGCGTCGATCAGGATCGAGTCGGCGCGGGCGAGGGACCGATAGTAAAGTCCGACGGCACGGGCGGGGGCACGGGCGATGCGCGCCTCCAGCGTAGCGCGCAACCCGCCCGCCTGCTGCGCGGTGGCGGCGGTGACGGTCCCGGTCAGCAGCAGCGCCAGCACGCGTAAGCATTTCATGGCGCTCAATATACGCTTGATTACATTTCCTTCGTGAGCGAGTTCGTGTTCGGCACGCACAATGCCGCCTTCGTGCAGGTGATGTACGAACAGTACCTGCGGGATCCCGCCTCGGTCGGCGAAGAGTGGCGCAAGCTGTTCGATAACGGAAAGTCCGCCGACCTTCCGATCATCCCGACCAGCCGCGAGGACGTAGCGGGACTCGGGACTCGGGACTCGGGGCTCGGGGGCTCGGCCGCGGCAGTCCCGAGTCCCGAATCCCGAGCCCCGAGCCCCGGCCTCACCCCCATCACCGGCCCCGCGGCTCGCCTAGCGCAAAACATGGCCGACTCGCTCTCGGTGCCGACCGCCACGTCGTTCCGCGACATCACGGTGGACGTGCTCGACGGGCGCCGCAAGGACCTGAACGCCCGGCTGGCGGCGTCCGGCAAAAAGATCTCCTACACCCATCTCGTCGGGTTCGCCATCGTGCGCGCGGCGCGCGAATACCCGGTGATGACGCATGCCTTCCAAGAGGTGGAAGGCAAGCCCCATCGGCTCGACCCCCACGGTATCAACCTCGGTCTCGCGGTGGACGTTGAGAAGAAGGACGGCAGCCGCGCCCTGGTGGTTCCGGTCATCAAGCACGCCGAGGCGCTGGACTTCGCGACGTTTCACGCGACGTACGAGACGCTGGTCGAGAAGGCCCGCACCAACCGACTCCTGCCCGACGACTACGCGGGCGCCACCATCACGCTCACCAACCCCGGCACGCTCGGCACCGTGGCCTCGGTGCCGCGCCTCATGAAGGGACAGGGGTCGATCATCGCCACGGGCGCGATCCGCCAGGTCGGGGCCGCCAGGATCATGACGCTCACGTCGACCTACGACCATCGCATCATCCAAGGCGCGGAGTCGGGGATGTTTCTCCGCAAACTGGATTCCCTGCTCCAGGGAGAGGATCGGTTCTACGAGCAGGTGGCGGAGACTCTGGCCATCACGGGTCTCGGGGCTCGGGATTCGGGACTCGGAACGACGACGGCGCGGGCACTCCCGAGCCCCGAGTCCCGAGCCCCGAGTCCCGACGAGTTGAAGCACGTCGCCGCAGCGATGGCCTTGGTGAAGGCGTTTCGCAACTTCGGTCACATGGCCGCCCGGCTCGACCCGCTCGGCTCGGACCCGCCCGGCGATCCGTCGCTCGACCCCGGGCCGCTGGCACTCACCCCCGATATCATGGCGCGCATCCCCGCCGAGCTGCTGCGCATCTACGTGCCGGGCCGGACCCTGGCCGAGGCGTATCCGCGGCTGCAGGAGACGTACTGCGGCACGATTTCTTATGAGGTCGAGCACATCGGGAGCCATCAGGAGCGGGTGTGGCTGCGCCAGGTGATCGAGTCGGGCGAGCACCGCCGCCCGCTTGGCGCGGACGAGAAGCGCAAGCTGCTGTCCCGGCTCACAGCGGTGGAGACGCTCGAGCGCTTCTTGCACAAGGCCTATCTCGGCCAGAAGCGGTTCTCGATCGAGGGTCTCGACGCCCTCGTCCCGATCCTCGACCAGACGGTCGAGCTGGCCGGCGCGAGCGGAGCGCGCCGCGTGGTGCTCGGCTTGGCGCACCGCGGCCGGCTCAACGTGCTCGCCCACATCGTGGGGCTGCCCTACGAGACGATCTTCGCCGAGTTCGAGGGCGGGCGGCACGTGGAGGAAACGCTCACTCCTGAAGGCGGCACGGGCGACGTCAAGTACCATCACGGCGCCGACGGCGTGTACCAGACCGCCGCGGGGAAGCCGGTCAATATCACGCTCAGCCCGAACCCGAGCCATCTCGAAGCGGTGAACCCGGTCGTCGAGGGCCGGGCGCGTGCCAATCAGACGAACCGGCGCGGCAAAGACGCGATCCACGACGGGAGCGTGGCGCTTCCCGTGCTGATTCACGGCGACGCGTCCTTCGCCGCGCAGGGCGTCGTCGCGGAGACCTTCAACCTGGCGCGGCTCAAGGGCTACACCACGGGCGGCACGATTCACCTGATCGCCAACAACCAGCTCGGGTTCACCACCGACCCGCGGGAAGGGCGCTCCACCGACTACTCGAGCGATCTCGCCAAGGGGTTCGACGCGCCGATCATCCACGTCAACGCGGACGACCCGGAGGCGTGTCTCGCCGCCGCGCGGCTCGCCATGATGTACCGCGACAAGTTCCACGGCGACGTGGTGATCGACGTGGTCGGCTACCGGCGCCACGGCCACAACGAAGGGGACGAGCCCGCCTACACCCAGCCCGTGATGTACGAGCGGATCAAGCAGACCCCCACCGTGCGGCAGCGCTACGCCGACCAGCTGGCCCGGGAGGGCGTGGTGGACGCGGCCGCGGCGGCAGTCGAAGCGGAGCAGATGTACCAGCGGCTCACCGAAGTCCAGCAATCGCTCAAGGCGAATCTGCGTGAGGCGGGCGCCGGCGAGGAGCCGCAGCGCATTTCGGGGGCGTACAGCCCGACCCCCGAACCGGAGACGGCCGTATCGACGTCGCTGCTCACGACGCTGAACGAGCAGCTGCTCCAGGCTCCCGACGGGTTCACGGTCATCCCGAAGCTCAAGAAACAGCTGGAGCGGCGGCGCGCGGCGCTCACCGCGGGCGAAATCGACTGGGCGCACGCCGAGGCGCTGGCGTTCGCGTCGCTCGTGGTCGAGGGCACGGCGATCCGCCTCACCGGGCAGGACACGGAGCGGGGCACGTTCAGCCAGCGGCACCTGGTGCTGCACGACGCCGGGGACGGGCGCCGCTACGCGCCGATCCAGAATCTTCCCGGCGCGCGCGCTCCGTTCGAGCTGCACAACAGCCCGCTCTCAGAGTTCGCGTGCCTGGGGTTCGAGTACGGCTACGCCGCCGCGGCGCCCGAGGCGCTGGTGCTGTGGGAGGCCCAATACGGCGACTTCACGAACGGCGGCGAGGTGATCATCGACCAGTTCCTCATCGCCGGCCTCGCCAAGTGGGGGCAGACGTCCCGCCTCACGCTGCTCCTGCCGCACGGCTACGAGGGCCAGGGACCCGAGCACTCGAGCGCCCGGATCGAGCGCTTCCTCGCGCTCGGCGCCGAGGGGAATCTGCGCATCGCCAACTGCACCACGCCCGCACAGTACTTCCACCTGCTGCGGCGCCAGGGACGCCACCCTGAGCTGCGGCCGCTGGTCCTCTTTACGCCGAAGAGCCTGCTGCGCCTTCCCCAGGCGACCGTGCGGCTCGAGGACCTGACCAGCGGGACCTTCCGCCCGGTGCTGGACGACCCCGCGGGCAAAGCGCATCGCGACGCGACGCGGCTGGTGCTGTGCAGCGGCAAGGTCTATTACGACTTGCTGCTGTCGCCGCTGCGCGCGTCGGCGGCGCACGTCGCGATCGGCCGCGTCGAGCTGCTGTACCCGTTCCCCGCGGTCGAGCTCGCGGAGCTGATCAAGCGCTATCCCAAGATCACGGAGATCGTCTGGGTGCAGGAGGAGCCCCGCAACATGGGGCCGCAGAAGTTCATGCTGCCGCAGTTGCGCGAACTGGTGGGGCAAGGCGTCACGGTGCGCGACATCGGGCGGCCGGAGCGCTCCAGCCCGGCCGAGGGCTACCCCGCGGCGCACCAGGTGGAGCAGGCCCGGATCGTCGCGGCCGCGTTTGACCCCGGCGCGCCGCCCCAGGGTTAACACGCTCCGGGAGTTCAACCTACCCGGGTGAGAGGTTCCCTCAACCCCGTGATAGCGAGCCGGCGTAGAAGCGGCCGCCCCAGGTTGATCCGACGCGCAGACTCCGACTTGGCATGCCGAATAAACGAACTGAGGCTGGTGTCGGGTGGGTAACTCACGAGCACGTGCACGTGGTCTGCGAGCACTGCCTGCGCATGGACACGAACCCGACAGCGAACTGCCGCTTCAAGCGCGACGCCGGTGATGACCGCGACGTCGACGTTCCGAATCGACAGCTCCCACCTCCAGGTGTGCCATGTGAGATGCGCGTACCAGCCGAGCGCTTTGTGCGGCCCGCGTGCCCGCATCCGCAATCCCCTAGAGTGGGTTGACCCCGGGGCCGCGCCGCCGGGGTTACCGCCCCAATCTGACCGGGTCGCGGAGGCGGCGCCGCATCCGATTCCCGCGGATCATGCCCAAGGTACGCGTGTGGCTGGCCTCCAGTCGGCTCCCCACACTAGTTTGTTGGTAATGGCTCTCCCCTCCGCTCCAGCCCGGCAGGCACGCGAGTCCGTCGTCATTCGCTTCGCGGGCGACTCGGGCGACGGCATGCAGGTGACGGGATCGCGCTTCACCGTGGAAACGGCCCTCGCCGGCAACGACCTCACGACGTTCCCCGATTTCCCCGCCGAGATCCGCGCTCCCGCCGGGACGACGTTCGGCGTCTCGGCCTTCCAGATCCAGTTCGGGGCGCGCGACGTCATGACGCCGGGCGACGAGGTCGACGTGCTCGTGGCTATGAACCCGGCGGCCCTCAAGGTCGATCTCAAAGACCTGCGTCGCGGCGGGACCATCCTGGTCGATACGGGCGCCTTCACGGAGCGCAACCTCACCAAGGCGGGATACCCGGCCAACCCGCTCGAGGACGGCTCGCTCGCGCCCTACCAGCTCCTCACGTTCGACATCACCCGGCTCACGACCGAAGCGGTCAAGCCGTTCGGCCTTTCGAGCCGGGAGGCGCACCGCTGCCGCAACATGTGGGCGCTCGGCCTGATGCTGTGGATGTACGGCCGCGACCGCCAGGCGACGATCGAGTGGCTGCGCCGCAAGTTCGCCGACCGGCCCGAGATCGCCCAGGCCAATGTCGCGGCCATGAACGCCGGTCACGCGTTCGGTGAAACGGCCGAAATGTCGGAGCATCTCGTCGGCTACACGGTGCGCAGCGCGCCCGTCCAGCCGGGACGCTATCGCACGGTGAGCGGGACGGAGGCACTCGCTTGGGGTCTCATCGCCGGGATGAGCGGCGCCGGCCTCGAGAAGATGATCTTCGCGGGCTACCCCATCACGCCGGCCTCGCTCCTGCTCCACACCCTCGCGAACCTCAAAGCGTTCGGCGTGGTGACGTTCCAGGCGGAGGACGAGATCGCCGCGATCGGCGCGGCCATCGGCGCCGCCTACAGCGGCTCGCTGGGGGTCACCTCGAGCTCCGGCCCCGGCATAGCGCTCAAGACCGAGATGCTCGGGCTCGCGATCGCCACCGAGCTGCCGATCGTGGTGATCGATTCGCAGCGGGCCGGCCCGTCCACCGGTATGCCGACCAAGGCCGAGCAGTCTGACCTGTTTCAGGCGGTGCACGGCCGGAACGCGGACGCGCCGCTCGCCGTGATCGCCGCGGCCACCGCCGTGGATTGCTTCGAGGTGGCGATCGAAGCCGTGCGCATCGCCACGACGTACATGACCCCGGTGATCGTGCTCACCGACGCCTACCTCGCGCACGCGGCCGAGCCCTGGCGCCTGCCCGACGCGTCGGCCCTGCCGCGGTTCCCGGTGCGCTTTCGGACCGATCCGGCGGGCTTCCACCCGTTCCTGCGCGACCCGGTCACGCTGGCCCGGACGTGGGCCGTGCCCGGAACGCCGGGGCTCGAGCACCGCATCGGCGGGCTCGAGAAGGATTACGACTCGGGACACATTTCCTACGATCCCGACAACCACGCCCGCATGACCCGCACGCGCGCCGCGAAGATCGCGGGCATCGCCAATGGCATCCCACCGCAAGGCGTGGCCCTCGGCGACGACCACGGGGCGATGGCGGTCGTGGGATGGGGCTCGACGTATGGCGCGATCCACCGGGCAGTGAGCGAGGCCCGCGAGGACGGCGCCGACGTCTCGCACATCCACCTCCGCTACCTGAACCCGTTCCCGCGAAACCTGGGCGAGCTGCTGTCGCGGTTCGAGCGGATTCTCGTCCCGGAGATGAACGACGGCCAGCTGGTGCAGCTGTTGCGGGCGGCGTATCTCGTGCCGGCGCAGGGGTTGAGCAAGGTGGCGGGGAAGCCGTTCAAAGTGTCAGAGATCGTCGATGCCATCCAGTCTCTTGGGAGTAACGGATGATCGTGTATGACGGGCTGAAGCCCGTACTCGGCGCACGGGCGTCCTTAAGGACGCACTCGTATGCCGAGCCGGCTCTTCAGAGCCGGAACAACACCCGAGGGCGCCCATGACGGTCACGACGATCACCGATGCCGAGCTCACGCCCAAGGATTACGCGTCGGACCAGGAAGTCCGCTGGTGCCCGGGGTGCGGCGATTACGCCATTCTGAAAGCGGTCCAAAAGGCGCTGGCGGAGCTGGGCGCCCGGCGCGAGCGCACGGTGTTCGTGTCGGGGATCGGGTGCGCGGCACGCTTCCCCTATTACCTGTCGACCTACGGGTTCCACACGATCCACGGGCGGGCGCCCGCGATCGCCACCGGCGTCAAGCTCGCCAATCCCGGGCTCGATGTATGGGTGGTCACCGGCGATGGCGACGGCCTCTCGATCGGCGGCAACCACATGCTGCACGTGCTGCGGCGCAACGTCGATCTGCAGATCATCCTCTTCAACAACGAGATCTACGGCCTCACCAAGGGGCAGTACTCGCCCACCTCGCGGCGCGGCACGCACTCCCCCTCCACGCCGCAGGGCTCGATCGAGGCCCCCGTGTCGCCGTGCGCGTTCGCCCTCGGCGCCGGCGCGCGCTTCGTCGCCCGGGCTGTGGACACCCAGCAGCCCGACGTCGTGGCGGTGCTGAAGCGCGCGCATGCGCATCGCGGGGCATCGTTCGTCGAGGTGTTCCAGAACTGCGTCGTCTTCAACGACGGGGTGTTCGATCACTTCACGTCGAAAGACGTGGCGAGCGACGCGCAGCTCCACGTGGAGCACGGGAAGCCGCTGCTGTTCGGACCGAACCAGGAGCGGGGGCTGCGCCTGAACCCCAGGACGGTGGCGCTCGAAGTGGTGCGGGTGGGCGAGGGCGGCGTGTCACCCGGCGACATCCTGGTGCACGACGAGACCAACCGCGCCCTGGCGCAGCTGCTCGTGGCGCTCGAGCCTCCCGCGTTTCCCGTGGCGCTCGGCGTGCTGTATTGCAACCCCGCGACCTCCTACGAAGCGGACGTGTATGCGCAGGCGCGGGCCGCGGGCTTCTCGGGTGAGCCCGCCGACCTCGGGGCGCTGCTGCGCCGCGAGGGGACGTGGACCGTCACGGAGTGAGGGCGAGGTCGACCTACCCGACCCTCCTGCTCCTCCTCAGCGCCACTGTCTTCCAGATCGACGGTACCTGGTCCCGCGTCGCGCCATTGCCCCAGCCGATGCAGGAGCTCTCCGCCGCCGTGCTCCACGGCCGCATCTACGTCGCGGGCGGGATCGACGGGGCCGATCACGCGAGCGTCGCCGCGTTCCGCTACGATCCCGCCGCGAATCGCTGGGAGCGAATCGCCGACCTGCCGGCCCCACGCCACCACATGCCTCTTGCCGTGGTGGGCGACACGCTGTACGCCGTCGGCGGCCTCAGTGGTGCGACCTTCGTTCCGGAAAACACCCTCTGGCTCTATCGCGAGGACGCGAACCGCTGGGAGCCGCGGGCGCCGCTCCCGGCGCCGCGCGGCGCGTCCGCCGCCGCGGCCGTGGGCGGGAAGCTGATCGTCGTGGGGGGCTGGGGTGCCGAGCGCCGCCTGGTCGCGGCGACGGCGATCTACGATCCCGCCGTCGACCGCTGGCGCGACGCCGCACCGATCCCGACGCCCCGCGACCACCTCGCTGCGGCGGCCGTGAATCGGCTGGTGTACGCGATCGGGGGCCGGCCGCTCGATTCCGAGCGCAACTACGACGTGGTGGAAGCCTACGATCCCGCGGCCGACCGCTGGACCACCCGGGCCGCGATGCCGAGCCGACGGGGCGGCCTCGCCGCGGCGGCGCTGGACGGGACGGTGCACACGGTCGGTGGTGAGAGCCGCAGCGGTGTGTTCGCGAACCACGAGGTGTACGATGTCGCGACTGACCGCTGGAGCAGCGCGGCACCGCTGCCGCTCGCCCGTCACGGGCTCGCCGCCGCCTCTCTCGGCGGGCGCGTCTACGTGATCGGGGGCGGCCCCAAGGCGGGGTTCGCCCAGACGGACGTCGTCGACGTGTTCGTGCCCTGATATGCTCGAGTTCCAGACCGTGGCGCGCTACGCGGTCATCGGGGTGTTCGCCGTGAGTCTCATCGCGGCGCTCGCCTCGTGGCTGGTCCGCACCCAGCGGGTGTCGCCGTTCGGGGCACTCGGGCGCTCGCTGCGCGCCGCCAGCGAGCCGCTGATTCGGCCCGTGGAGCGCCGCCTGGTCCGGGCCGGGGGCAACCCGGTGCACGCTGGGTGGTGGCTGGTCGTGGGTGTCGCGGCCGCGGGCGTGGTCCTGTTGTCGCTCCTCAACTGGCTGGCGGGCTCGCTGTTCGGGGCCGGAGCGGCGTTCGCGGGCGGCCCGCGCGTCGCGCTGGCGTTTCTCATCGTCCTCTCCTACAACGTCGTCTTCGCGGCGCTGGTGGTGCGGGTGGTGGGCAGCTGGTTTGGACGGTTTCGCTACACCTGGTGGCTGCGACCGGCCTATGTCCTCACCGATTGGGTGGTCGAGCCGATCCGCCGCTTGCTCCCCCCCGGCGGGGCGGGTGGGCTCGACTGGAGCCCGCTCGCCGCCTGGCTCGCGCTCTGGGTGCTGAAGCAGGTGCTGCTCGCCATCGTCGGGCTGTGACCCCCCGTGCGCGCTATCACCGCCGCAGCGCTCATGCAGGCGCTGCTGGACCCCGCTTGAACACGCGAAAGAGATAGGCGAGCGACGGCAGCAGGACCGCCGCGCCGAGTGCCAGCGCGCCCAATGCGAGCCGCAGCGTCACGGCGGGCGCGGCGGCGTCCGCGATGGCCAGATCGGGCGGGATGAGGTAGGGATACTGCCCCAGCGCCCAGCCCCACAGAATGAGCGAAACCTGAATCGCGGCGGCGATGCGCGCGACCCGCCACGCGGCGCGTGCCAGTGCCACGAGCGCCGTGATCGCCGCGGCGGCGGTGAGCCCGTGCAGCGGGATGGCCCAGCTCGCGAAGATCAGTCCGCCGCGCACCAAGGGCGCATAGCGGCCGGACAGGAGCAGCGCGAGGGCGGCGGCACCGAACAGGGCGAACCCCGCGGCCAGCGCACGCCCGCGGAAGTCCGCCCGCAGCTCGCGGTCCTGCGCCTCGAGCGTCAGATAGACGGCCGCGAGGAACCCGAAGGCCACCAGGGCGAACAGCCCGACCGACAGTGTGAACGGATTAAGCCACGGCGCTACGTACACCGCGACGAACGCGGTGTCCGGGTCCCGGGCCCCGGACACCGCCCCCGACGCTATCGCCCCCACCGTGATGCCCAAGAGCAGCGGCGTGATCAGACTGGCGATCGCGAAGGTCACGCCCCAGTGGCGCAGCTCTTCGTCCTCCGCACCGCCATAACGCCAGAACGTGAACGCCGAGCCGCGCAACACGATGCCGATCAAGACGAGCGAGAGGGGGATGTGCAGCAGCGTGCCGAGCCGCGCGAACGCGGGCGGGAAGCAGGTGAACAGCAGCACCACCGCGAGGATCAGCCAGACGTGATTCGCCTCCCACACGGGGCCGATCGCGTGCGCGATGAGCTCGCGCTGGCGCTGTTTGCGCGGGCCGGACGCCAACAGGGCCCACACGCCCCCGCCGAAATCGGCGCCGCCGAGCAGGGCGTAGGCGTTGAGGGCAATGAAAATGACTCCCGCCAGCAGATCGGCGAGGGTCATGTCAGGAGCGTCCCGGCATATAGAATCCCCGCCACTCAGGTATGGCCGGGCTGCGGAGGATCTGCCGGTACAACAGCCAGCACACGATCACGCCGAGGCAGCAATACAGCAGCGTGAAGGTCAAGAACGGCACGATCAGGCCGGGCATCGGCGTCACCGCATCGCGCGTCCGCAGGACGCCGTAGATCACCCACGGCTGACGACCCAGCTCCGTCACCATCCATCCCGCCTCGACGGCGATGAACCCCATCGGCGTGGCGAGGGCGATCGCCCGCAGCAACCAGCGCTGGTGAGCCAGGTCGCGCCGGCGCCACGCCAGCCACGCGGCCCAGGCGGCGACCAGGGCCAGGTACGTGCCGAGGGCGACCATCAGGTCGAACGAGAAGTGCACGGCGTGCACGTTGGGCCACAGGTCGCGCGCGGCGCTATCGAGCCCCGTGACTTCGGCGTGCGGATCGTGGAACGCAAGCAGCGAGAGCGCATAGGGGATCTCGATCGCGAAGCGGTTCTCGCCCGCCGCGATGTCCGGCCAGCCGCCGATGGTCAGCGGCGCGCCGCGCTGTGTCGTGAAGAGCGCCTCCGCCGCCGCGAGCTTCACCGGCTGATGCCGTGCGAGGTGCCGGGCCGCGATGTCCCCGGAGATCGGCTGCAGCAGGGCCGCGGGCGCGCCGACGATCAGCGCGATCTCGAGGGCGCGGCGATGGAACGCATTCGCCGGGTCTTGGAGCAGGAGAAACGCATGGATTCCCGCGACCGCGAACCCGGTGGCGGCGTAGGCCGCCAGGGTCATGTGCAGCGCCTGCGGGAACGCGGCCGGGCTCGCCATCGCCGCGACCGGGTCGACGTTCACGACCCGACCGCCAACGAGCTCGAAGCCCGTCGGCGCGTTCATCCACGCGTTCGCCAGCACGACGAAGATTCCCGAGGCCGCGCCGCTCAACGCGACCGCCACGCCCGCGCCGAGGTGCGCCCGCGGCGAGATGCGGTCCCACCCGTACAGGTAGACGCCCAGGAAGATCGCCTCGGTGAAGAACGCGAATCCTTCGAGCGAGAACGGCATGCCGATGATCGACCCGGCCAGCCCCATGAAGCCCGGCCACAGGAGCCCCAGCTCGAACGACAGCACCGTTCCCGAGACGGCGCCGACGGCGAAGAGAATCGCGGTGCCCCGCGCCCAGCGCCGCGCGAGGTCCAGATAAATCGCGTGCCCCGTGACCTGCCAGCGCCGCTCGGCCACGACCATCATGACGGGCATGGCGATGCCTACCACGGCGAACACGATATGAAATGCGAGCGAGACGCCCATCTGCGAGCGCGCCGCCAGGAGGTCGGACATGCCGAAACCTACTTCAGCTTCCCCAGCCGATCCTCGATCGCCCGATTGTTCGAGAACTCGCGGGCCATCGCCTGCAGCTGGGCCTTCGCTGAGTCCGGCATGCCGGTCGCGGCGAGAGCGTCCGCGCGCAACAGCCCGACTCGGAACCGCAGGAAGCGACTGTCCGGTGCCGCGGGAAACCACTGGAGCGCCGCGAGCGCCGCCTTGCCATCGTGCTTGTCCACGAGCAGCGACTCGACCACCAGCAGCCGCACGCTCGTATCCTCGGGGTAGTGCTGGGCGAGCTGGCCGATGAGCTGCGCCGCGTCGGTCGGCTTGCCCGCCTTGCGCTCGAGCATCGCTTCGTGGTACAGCCCCGCCACCAGCAGCCGCCCCACGTCGGCCGGATCGCCAGACCGGATGCCCACGCCGCCGGCGTACGCGTACACCAGATCGCCGCCCAAGTCCGCCGCCTCGTACAGCGAGACCGCGCCCCCGAGCCCCACCAGGGCCGACGCCGCCAGCACCCCCTTGCGCCAGCGACTCACCGCGGGCACGAGCGCTGCGATCTCGAGGGCGGCCACGACCAGGAAGATGTTGCGCGTGCGCTCACCCCACTCCTCGTGCTGCGTCACCGCGGCACGCGCGCCCGGCACGCGCTCCACCGGGCCGTGCGCCGCCGTCCCCGACTGCACGGCGAGCACCGCGGCGCCCGTCCCCAGGAGCAGCAGCACCGCGGCGGCGGGCCCCGTGAACGGCACCCGGCCCGTCAGGGACACACACCGCAACAGCACGCCCACGAAGAGCAGGGCGATCACGAAGTGCACGACTTGAGGATGGAGGGCGGCGAGCGACACGAGTGTCTCGGCTCCGATGGCGGGTGGAGTAAAAGATACGGCTTGCGGCACGACGTTGTTGATCTAGATTTCGTGCAAAGCCCTGAGTACGTGGTGATTTGCGGCCTATTGCAGCCACGTTAAACAATTCGCTAAAACGCCAGGATGACAATCACCCTCCGCGACCTCTTGAACGACGGCAAGGTCCACGTCCTCGACGGGGCGATGGGCACCATGCTGTATTCCAAGGGCTTTCTCCTCAATGTCTGCTACGACGAGCTGAACCTGAAGCAGCCGAAGCTGGTGCAGGAGGTACACGAGGCTTACGTGCGCGCGGGCGCGGAGATCCTCGAAACCAACACCTTCGGCGCGAACCCCCTCAAGCTCAACAGCTTCGGCCTGGCCGACGAGACCGAGCGGATCAACCAGGCGGCGGCACGGCTGGCGCACGCCGCCGCCGCCGGGCGCGCCAGCGTCGTGGGGGCGATCGGGCCGCTCGGCGTGCGGATCGAGCCGTTCGGCGCGCTGGCACGTGACGAGGCGTGCGCCCATTTCTCGCACCAGGTCAAGGGCCTGCTGACCGGCGGGGTGGACGGATTCATTCTCGAGACGTTTTCCGACGTGGAGGAGCTGCACGCGGCGCTGCGCGCGGTGCAGAGCCTGTCCGATCTCCCCGTCATCGCGCAGATGACGATCGGCGACGACGGCCTGACGCATTACGGCACCGCGCCGGAGACGTTCGCCAAGCAGCTCGCCGAGTGGGGCGCCGACGTGATCGGGGTGAACTGCTCGGTCGGGCCGGCGGGCGTGCTCGAGGCGGTCGAGAAGCTCGTGAAGGCGACCGATCGACCCATCTCCGCCGTACCCAACGCCGGCCTCCCCAAGGACGTGGGTGACCGCAAGATCTACCTCGCGAGCCCCGAGTACATGGCGAGCTACGCCCGTCGCATGATCGAGGCGGGGGCCCGGATCGTGGGCGGATGCTGCGGCACGACCCCGGAGCACATCAAGAAGATCCGCGACTACGTGGCGAGCGTGGTGCCCCGGCACCAGCCGGTGGTGCACTCGCGCGAGACGGTCGCGCCGCCGGCCGGCGTGGAGGAGGTGCCCCTGGCCGCGCGCTCGCGCTGGGGTGCCAAGCTGGCCGCCGGCAAGCTGGTGACGAGCGTGGAAATCGTGCCGCCCAAGGGCGTGGACCCCACGCCCATGCTGGAGCAATGCCGCGCACTCAAGGCGGCGGGCGTGGATGCGGTGAACGTTCCGGACGGTCCGCGGGCCCAGAGTCGCATGGGCGTGCTTCCGTCGGCGATCCTGATTCAAAAGGAAGTGGGGATCGAGACCGTGATCCACTACTGCTGCCGCGACCGCAACCTGCTCGGCATGCTGTCGGACATCCTGGGCGCCCACGCGGCGGGTCTGCGTAACATCCTCATCATCACCGGCGATCCGCCCAAGATGGGCCCCTACCCCGAGGCCACGGCCGTCTTCGACATCGACTCGATCGGCCTCACGAATTTGGTATACCGGCTCAACCACGGGCTCGACCCCGGCAACAACCCCATCGGCGCGCCCACCAGCTGGGCGATCGGCGTCGGCGTGAACCCCGGCGCCGTGGAGCTGGACCGCGAGCTGTCCCGGTTCCATTGGAAGGTGGACGCGGGCGCGGAGTTCGCCGTCACCCAACCGGTGTTCGACGTGGGACAGCTGGAAGGCTTCCTGAAGCGCGTGGAAGCCTACCGCATCCCGATCGTGGCGGGGATCTGGCCGCTCATCAGCTTGCGCAACGCCGAGTTCCTCGCCAACGAGGTGCCCGGCGTCGTCGTGCCAGCCGAGGTGCTGGAGCGCATGCGCCGGGCGCAGGACAAAGGGAAAGAAGCCGCCTTGGCAGAGGGGGTGAAGATCGCGCGCGAGATGTTCCAGCAGGTCAAGGGCAGCGTGCAGGGAGTGCAGGTGAGCGCGCCGTTCGGGCGGGTGGAGGTGGCGCTGGAGGTGTTTGGGTAGTGTGGCGTCGACGCCGCACGCAGGAACCCGGCGCGCTCAAATTCTGGAGGCACGGCAGGTGCGGCGACTCGTGGGCGGATCGCTGGCGCCTCTCTCCTGAGACCTTATTTCGACGCGAGGTCGGGCGGATCAATGGCCCTCGCTGCAGCCCTGGTAGCCGCCGCCGCTTTACTCCCGGCCCAGCAACCCGCGACCGCCGACTACTCGCAGCAGCCCCTGGTCACCGAGCGCCTGTACCAGTACGTCCGGTTCGAGCCGGACGGCACCGGGCGCCGCGATCTCCACGTGCGCGTACGGGTCCAGACGGAGGCCGGCGTGCAGGCCCTGGGCGAAATCACCTACCCGTACAACTCCGCGGAAGAGACGCTGGACATCGATTCGGTCGTCGTTCACAAGACCGGCGGCAGCACGGTGACCGCGGGACCGGAGGCGGTACAAGACGTCACGGCCCCCGTGGCCCGGGTGGCGCCTGTGTATTCGGATCTCCGCAACAAGATCCTCACCGTCCCGTCGCTCCGCCCGGGCGACACGCTCGAGCTGCATGCCGTGTGGTTGCGGCGCACGCCCCTCTCGGCCGGGCACTTCTGGTATCAGGAGGACTTCGCCACCCAGGCAGTGGTCTTGGACGAGCGCTTCGACCTGGACCTACCGCGCAACACTTACGTGAAGGTGAAATCGGCGCCTGGGGTCGATCCTCAAGCATCGGACTCGGGCGACCGACGGATATATCGCTGGAAGCACGCGAACCTCGAAGTGCCCTCGGAGAAGCCACGGCGGCAGCGCGCGGCCGAGGACGCGTGGACGCCAAAGATACACTCGGTGCAAGTGAGCACATTTCGCACGTGGGAAGACGTGGGGCGCTGGTACGGCGACCTGGCGCGAGCGCGCGAGGCGGTGAGCCCGGAACTCCGGGTGAAAGCGCAGGAGCTCGTTCGTAACAGTCGGACGCAGCACGACACGCTGGCAGCGCTGTACGACTTCGTGTCCAAAGAGTATCGCTACGTCAGCCTCTCGTTCGGCGTGGGGCGCTACCAGCCGCACGCCGCGACGGAAGTGCTGGCCAACGGGTACGGCGACTGCAAGGACAAGCACACGCTGCTCGCGAGCCTGCTCGCCGCCGTGGGTTTGCGTGCGTTCCCCGCTCTCATCTCATCGGACGCCGACGTCGATCGCGACGTCCCGTCCCCCGCGCAATTCGACCACGTGATCAGTGTGATCCCCGACGGGACCGACTCGATCTGGGTCGACACGACGCCCGGCGTCGCGCCCTTCGGGCTGCTGCTGTACGTCCTGCGCGGCAAACAGGCGCTGGTGATTCCGGCGGACGCGGCCCCGGGGCTCCGCTCGACCCCGGCCGAGCCGCCGTTCGCCACGCGTGTGGACGTGGACGTGCTGGGCCAGGTGTCGGACCTCGGCACCTTGAAGGTCGGCGTGCGCTACCTCGTGCGGGGTGACGCCGAGGTGCTGCTGCGGATGGGATTTCGCGTGACTCCCGCGGCGCAGTGGAAGGCGTTGGCATCGGCCATGGCGTCCGCCGAAGACCTGGACGGCGACGTGAGCGCGGTGCAGGCAAGCGATCCCACGGCGACCCGCCTCCCGTTCCAGTTCAGCTTTGACCTCACGAAGGCCGGCTACGCGGCCTGGTCGAACAAGCGGGCGCAGGTTGCGGCCCCGCTCCCGATCGTGGACTTCCCGGTGGACACGGCGGATACTGCGGCCCGCCACTATCCCGTGCCCGACCAGGAGTTTGCCGCGCGGCTCCGGCTCGCGCTTCCTGCGGGCGTCACGGTTCGACCTCCCGTCCCGGTCGCGCTGGCGCGTCCATACGGCGAGTATCGCTCGAGTTACGGGGTGCACGGTGACACCATCACAGTGGAGCGCACCCTCCGTGTGAGCGGGCCCGTCCTGTCCCGGACCGAGCGGCGTGACCTGACGGCATTCATGCGCGTCATCCGCGAGGACGAGCGCCAGGAAATCGCCCTCGAGCGCACGGCGTCCGACGCCGATTCCACGGTGCCGACGTCCGCCACGGCCGACGAGCTGCACAGCAGCGCCCTCACGGCGCTCAACAACGGCGATCTCCGTACGGCGCTGCGGCTGTTTCGCCGCGTCGTCCAGCTGGAACCGCGGCACCAATGGGCCTGGAACAACATCGGCCGAGTCTTCCTCAACATGGGCAAGCTCGACTCGGCGATCGCGGCCTTCAAGCGGCAAGCCGACCTGAACCCGTACGATCAGTACGCGTTCAACAACCTGGGCCTGGCGTTCTGGCGCAAGCGCAAATACCAGGAGGCGGCGGACGCATTCCAGCAGCAGATCAAGATCAGTCCGCTCGACCGCTACGCGCACGCGAATCTCGGACGGGTGTACGCCGAGCAGCACCGAGACTCGGCTGCCGTGCCCGAGCTGGAGCAGGCGATCACGATCAGTGCCGACGATCCTCAGCTCCACGTGGACCTCGGCAAGGCGTACCTGGCGACCCACCACGCGGATAAGGCGCAGGCTGAGTTCAACCGTGCGATCGAGCTCGCGCCCGTCCCCGCCATTTGGAACAACGTCGCATACGCGTACGCCGTGGAGGGCGCGAACCTCGACAACGCACAGGAGTATGCCCGCTCGGCGGTCGACGCGACGACCGCCGGCCTTCGTAACCTGAGTCTCGACCGCGTCGGGCTCAAAGATGCGGCCGCGGTCACCAGCCTCGGGGCGTTCTGGGATACGCTGGGGTGGGTCTACTTCCGCAAAGGGAACCTGCCCGAGGCGGAGCGCTACGTCCGCGCGGCATGGCTTCTCAACTTCAACGGCGAGGAGGGCGACCACCTGGCGCAGATCGAGGAGCGGCTGGGACGCAAGCAGGACGCTACTCATACCTACGCCCTGGCCTTGGCGGCGCGCCGTCCCCCGTCCGAAACGCGCCGGCGCCTCGCCAGGCTGCTGGGCGGCGATGGCCGGATCGACGCCCTGGTGGAGCGCGCGCGCAACGACCTGGTCCAACTGCGGAGTATCACGCTGGGCGCCACCGTCAAGGACGATCTGCAGGGCTCGGTCACGCTGCTGTTCGGGCCGGGGCCGAGGGTGGAGGAGATCAAGTATGCCGCCGGGAGCGAGCGGCTGCGCGTGCTCGACGGCGCCCTGCGCGCGGCGCGCTACCCGCTCATCCTCCCCGATTCCACGCAGGTCAAGGTGCTGCGGCGCGGCGTTATCACGTGCTCCTCCGACAAAGGAAACTGCGTCGTCGTACTCGACGAGCCCGGTCCAACCCCTGTCGCTCTTCCGTGAGAGCGCGAGATTGGTAACGCCATGGCGACGCGATCTCTGCCGTCGATCCGTGTCCTCGGGCTGGCGCTGGCCGCCTTCACGGGCCAGTGGCCGGCACCCGCCCCGGCTCAGGATTCGACGCTCGGCCGTTTCATCCGTCGCCGTCACCTCGACAACGGGCTCGACATGATCGTCGTCGAGAACCACGCCGTCCCGCTCGCCACGGTGCTCGTCGCCGTGCACAACGGAGCCTTCACGCAGGACTCCGCCGAGCAGGGGCTGGCGCACCTGTACGAGCACCTCCTGTTCCGCTCGTATCACGGCCGGCCCGACGCCTTCGGGATCGAAGTGACGAAGTTGAACGGCACGTACAACGGGACGACCGACGCGGAGGTCGTCTACTACTACATCATCGCTCCGGCGAAGAACGTGGAGCGCGCGCTCAAGCTCCTCGCCGAGCTGGTCCGCGAAGCCCGCTTCTCCAAGGGCGATCTGAAGGACGAGCGGCCCGTGGTGCTCGACGAGCTGCAACGGGCCGCGTCGGATCCCGAGCAGGAGCTGACTCGCCACGTCGATCAGATGTTGTGGGGAGCGTCATGGAGCCGCAAGGACGTGGGCGGCGACAGCGCGTCGCTGGCGGGGATCACGATCGACCGGCTGAAGGAGGTCTACGCGCGCTACTACGTGCCCAACAACGCCGCCCTCATCGTCACCGGTGACGTGTCGAGTGATCAGATGTTCGAGCGCGCCGCCGCCGAGTTCCGCGATTGGAAGCGTGGGCCCGATCCCTTCGTCGATCGCCCCGTGCCGCCGGTGACACCGCGACCCGCCAGCGGGGCCATCGTCTTCGAGCACAATGTGCGAGACGTCACCATCCGGATCGCGTTGTCCGGACCCGGGGTAGGGCGGGACGCGGCCGCCACCTACGCGGCGGATGCGCTGTTCGAGGTGCTGAACAATCCAGGTTCCGCCTTCCAGCAACGCCTCGTGGAGGCGGGACCGTTCCAGTCGATCGTCGGCTCCTACACCACCCTCGATCACACCGGGCCCATCGAGTTCGTTGGCAAGACCACCGAGGCAGACGCGCAACAAGCCTTGTTCCTGCTGCTCGACGAGCTCGACAATCTCGACGCCCTCGAGGGGATCAGGGACGGCGACCTGGCGATCGCGAAGAAGCGTCGCGAGGTCTCGAGAGTCCTGGCCGTCGAAGAGACCGCCATGCTGGCGCCGGGGCTCGCGTCCTGGTGGGCGAGCGCGGGATTGGATTACTACGTCGGCTACAGTCGACACATGAACGCCCAGACCGTGGAGGACCTGCGCGATTTCGCCCGCGTGTACGTCGCCAACCAGCCGCGCGTGATCGGCGTGCTCGCGCCGCCCGAGCTGACACAGTCGGTCGTGGCCTGGCTGCGCGGCGGGAAGAAGCCGTCCCCATGAATCGGGCCGTCGCGCTGCTGCTCTTCCCCATGCTGTTCGGCGCCCTGCCCCGGCAGCGGGGGGCCGGCTGCGTCGCAGCAGGCGACAGCCTCACGGCTGTATATGAGGCGTCCGGCGTCCGCATCATCCAGCGCTGCTCGCCGGCGAGCGACATCGTCGCGGTGCGGCTGTACCTGTTGGGGGGCACGCAACAGCTCACCGAGCGCACCGCCGGTATCGAAGCGCTGCTGTTGCGCGCCTCGGGCCTCGGCACGGAGCAATTCCCGGGCGCCGACGCCCACGACGCGATGGATCGCACCGGCAGCATCGTGACGGTCGAGCCGGAGCTCGACTTCACCGTGTTCGGCTTCACCGGCCTGGTCGGCGATCTCGACGCCGCGTGGTCGGTGTTTGCGGACCGCCTGGTTCATCCGACGCTGGCGGAACGGGACGTGGCCCGGGCGCGGGCCAAGCTGCTGAGCGAGGCGCGCCGTCGCTACACGGAGCCCGACGCGCGCCTGACCGCGATCGCGATGCAGGCGCTGTTCCGGAGCCATCCCTACGCGCTCGACCCCGAGGGCACCGAGACCTCGCTCGCCGGCCTCACCGTCGAGGACGTCAAGACGTACGCGCGCGAGCAGATCGTCACGTCCCGCATGCTGCTGGCGATCGTGGGCAACGTGACACGGGCGCACGCCGAATCGCTCGTGACGGCCACGCTCGGTCGCCTCCCGCGTGGCAGCTATCGCTGGACTCTGCCGCAGCCACCGGCCCGGGCGAAACCCCGCTGGTTGATCGAGCACCGCCTGATCCCGACCACCTACCTGCTGGGGCTGTTCGCCGGTCCGCCGCCCACGAGCCACTCGTATTGGGCCTTCCGCGTGGCCACCGCACTGCTGTCGTCCGAGCTGCATCACGTCATCCGCAGCGAGCGGGGGCTCTCCTACGCCGCGTTCGCGCCGTATCGCGACGGCGCCATTCCCGTCGGGGGCGCGTACGTGAGCACGCCCAAGCCGGACAAGGCGCTGATGCTGATGATCGACCAGATCCGGGAGCTGCGGGACCAGCCGCTCGACTACTTCGGGCTCAGCCGTTTCATCGACAGCTTCGGCTTCGACTACCTCGCGGAAAACGCCACATCGGCGGGGCAGGCCGACTTTCTGGCGCGCGCCGAGCTGTACCTCGGCGGCTACCAGCACGGCGACGAATTCTCCAAGCGTCTCCACAGCGTGTCCCCGGACGATATCTTGCGGGTCGCCGGGCAGTATATGGCGGCCATCCAGTACGCGTATCTGGGAGACACGACACGGATGCACGGGCATTGGTGACACCTACCCGCACCCGGAGGCAGCACGCATGCGTTCACTTGTTTGGGCGGCGCTCGCCGCAGCCGCCTGCACGCCCGGCGAGAAGCCGGGCGCGAGAGCTCCCGCCGGGCCGGCACAGAAGTACGCCGGCACCTGGGAAGGCCGCGCTTTCCATAGCGAGGCCGACACCGGCACGCCGTTCCGCATCGTCTCGAGCGTGGCGGAGGACGGGTCGCTGCGCGGCACACTCATGTTCCCCCAAGTCCCCGAGCCACCCATCCCCGTGCGGGCGCGTCAGGTCAGCGACACCGCCCTGGTGAACGAGATCGGGCCGTACCAGAGCCCGGCGGCGGCGCACCGCCGCGTCCTCACGACCACGACCGGCAGGCTCCACGGCGACTCGCTCAACGGCACGTTCGAAATGCGGCCGGCCGAAGGTGGGAACGCCATCATGAGTGGCACGTTCCGCTCGAAGCGTGTGGTGCCGTAGGACGTGAGCGCCGCCGAGCGGCGCGCCCGCCTCGCCCTCACCGCCCTGCTGGCGGTGTATGGCGGGTTCCTGATCCTGCATCCCAGCCACTATGGCTGGCTCGACAGCCTCGACCTCGCCATCCACGAGTTCGGGCATCCGGTGTTCGGCATGTTCGGCGAGTTCATCGGCTTCCTCGGCGGCACCCTGATGCAACTCCTGATTCCCGCGATCTTTGTGGCGTACTTCTGGCGTCGCCGCGATCGCCACGCCGCCATGGTGGCCCTGTGGTGGGTCGCCCAGAACCTCTGGAACGTCGCCGTCTACGTACAGGACGCCCGCGCCGAAGAGCTGCCCCTGGTGGGCGGCGGCGAGCACGATTGGAACTATCTGCTCGGCCAGCTCGGGCTGCTGCAACAGGACCGCTTGATCGGCAGCGGCGTTCGCCTGGTGGGAGTCCTGATGTATGTCTGGTCCAGCCTCATGGGCTGGACCTACGCTAGCGGCAGCGCCGAGCCGTCGTAGCTTAGCCCCGACCTCAAAGGAGAGCCGATGCCGACCGCCAACGTCAACATCGTCGCCGTCCTGGTCGCCGCACTCATCACCTTCGTGCTTGGCGCCTTCTGGTATTCTCCGGTCCTGTTCGCCCGGCAATGGATGCAGGCGCAGGGATACAGCCCCGAAAGAGTCCAGGAGATGAAAAAGAAGGGCATGACCCGCGCCTACGCGGTGTCCGTGCTGTGCTACGTGGTGACGGCGTACGTGGTGGCACTGCTCGCCGGCTACACGAACTCGACCACCCTGGCGCAAGGTCTGTGGCTCGGATTCCTCTTCTGGCTGGGCTTCGCGGCGACGATCGGCCTCGCCGCCCACATGTTCTCAGAGAAGCCCATCGCCGCCTGGGTGATCGACGCCGGCTATCAGCTCGCGTACCTCCTGATCATGAGCGTCTTGCTGTCGCTGTGGCGCTGAGCCGGCCGCCGGGGGTCAGTTGCGCTGGATCTCGACCGGCCCGTTGGTCGTGACGACTCGGACCGGGGCACCACCGGCGCCGAGCTTGGTCACGATTCGCCGGCCCACCCTGCCTTCGATGGTGACCGTGAGCGGGAAACCGACCGTCATGGGCCCGTTCACGGTGCCGAACTCGAGCTGCGCCGAATAGCTCTCCGGAATCGCGAGGTTCACCGGCCCGTTCGTGGTCTCGGCGTCCAGCCCGATTCCCTCCCAACGGGCCCCGGTGAGCTCGATGTCGAGCGGGCCGTTGGTAGTGCGGGCGTGTACGTCACCCCCCACACCACGCAGCGAGACCGGACCATTGTGCGCCGTGAGCGTCATCCGGCCCGTGACATCCTGCACGCCAATCGGCCCGTTGTCGGTGTCGAGCTTCAAATCGGACCGCCGGGGCGCATACACCACGAAGCTCACGCCCCACGACTCGCGCCGGCCGGCCTCCGGCCCGTCGGCGCTGATCGTGCTCCCCGACGTCACAACCTTGATCTGGCCGGCGATACGGTCCGCCTGGTCCTGAGTCGCCGCCTGCGTCTGGATGCGGGCGTGCACCTCGATGCTGTCGCGATCCCACCCCTCGACCGACACGGCTCCGTTGTGCCCCGGATCGACGGCGATGGTCCCAGCCCTGGCGAGCGTGACGACACGGACCTCGCAGTGCTGGACGCGCCACCCGTCATCGTGGTCGCGGCACTGCGCGATCCAGCGCGCGTCCGCCGCACTTTGGGCACGGGCCGAGACGGCGAGAGCGAGCAGCAGGGGAACGGGCGACATGGCGCGCGGCAGCATCGTTTCCTCCTCCGGAAGGGTGGGCAGCTCCTGACTTAGACAGCGCCCCGGGGTGGAGGGTTGCTCGGGACTAACCCGACCGCTCGAGCGTCCGCATAATCCCCGCGTGCGCTTCCCCCGGTTCCCCCACCCCCTGACGCTGCTGGTGGGCGCGGTGCTCGTCGCCGCGCTCGCGAGCCACCTGCTGCCGCCGGGTGAATACGACCGGCGCGACGATCCCACCACCGGTCGCCGCGTCGTGGTGCCCGGTACGTACCACGCCGTCCCGCCGCGGCCGGTGAGCGCCTTCCAGGCCTTGGTCGCGATTCCTCGCGGCCTGAGCGACGCGGCGGGGGTGATCTTCTTCGTGTTCCTGATCGGGGGCGCCTTCACCGTGGTGGACGAGACGGGGGCGCTGCGCCACGGGGTCGACTGGCTGGTGCGGCGTTTCGGGCATTCGGAGCGGCTGGTCATTCCCGTGGCCGCGCTCGCGTTCGCTGTGGGCGGCGTGCTCGACAACATGAAGGAAGAGATCATCGCGCTCGTGCCGGTGATGCTGCTGCTCGCCCGGCGGCTGGGCGTGCGACCGGTCATCGCCGTGGCCACGAGCCTGGGTGCCGCCGCCGTCGGCGCGGCGTTCAGCCCCCTCAACCCGTTTCAGGTGGGCATCGCGCAACAGCTGGCGCAGCTGCCGCTCCTCTCCGGGTGGCTGTTTCGCACCGCGTTCCTGGTGGTCGCCCTGGGCGTCTGGATCGCGGGCACGTTGCGCTATGCCGCCCGCGGCCGCACGGCGCCGCTGAGCGCGCCCGGCCCGGACGTCGACTCGCCCGACCGCCGTCGCGCCGCTGTGCTCGCGCTCGTGCTCGCCGCGTTCGTCGTGCTCGTCGCGGGTGTGCGGCAGGGCTGGGGCTTCAACGAGATGGCGGCCCTGTTCTTCACGATGGGCGTCGCGGCGGGGCTGGTCGGCGGGCTCGGCTTGGCCGGCACCGCCGACGCGCTGGTTTCGGGCTTCCGGTCCATGGCCTACGCCGGCCTGCTGATCGGCTTCGCACGGGCCATTTTTGTGACGCTCGAGCAGGGCCGCATCGTGGACACGCTGGTGCACGGGCTGTTCGCGCCGGTGGCGCACCTGCCGCTGGGGCTCGCCGCCGTCGGCATGATGCTCGTGCACGCGCTCGTGCACGTCCCGGTGCCGAGCCCGACCGGGCATGCCGTCCTCACGCTGCCGATTCTCGTCCCGCTCTCGGACCTGCTCGGCCTGTCCCGTCAGGTGACCGTGTTGGCCTATCAGTACGGTGGTGGCGTATGCGAGCTGTTCACGCCCACCAACGGCGCGCTCATTGCGATCCTCGCCGCGGCCCAGGTGCGCTACGAAGACTGGCTGCGGTTCGCGCTCCCGCTTCTGGTGGCGCTGCTGGGGCTGGGCGCCGCCGCCATCGGGCTGGGCGTGGTGCTCGGTCTCCAGTAGCTATTCTCCTTTCAGCTTTTCGATCTCTCTGCGCTCGCGCTTCGTCGGCCGCCCCTTTCCTTCGTAGCGCAGGGACGGCGCCACTCGCAGCTGCTCGGCCAGGCGCTCCCGCCGCCGTTTCCCCTCGGGGTCTTCGTCGTACAGCGCCGCCGCCGCCGCGGCCGGCGCGCGCTGCTGCACGAGCGCGCGCACCACGACCAGGTACTCGAATGGGCCGCGCCGGATCCGCAGGCGGTCGCCGACCGCAAGCGGTTTCGCGCGCTTGGCGCGCGCGCCGTTGACGTGGACCTGCCCCCCGGCGACCGCCGCCGCGGCGAGTGCCCGCGTCTTGAAAAAGCGCGCGGCCCACAGCCAGCGATCCAGCCGAATCCGAGTTGGTTGCGTCACGCGCGATCCTTCTGCAAGCTCCACACGCGGGGCCGCTCGTGCGTATACTCCGTACCCACGGTCGTCCCGACACCCGTTCCCCAGAGCCGAATGCCCGCTCGGATGCCGACTCGCCAGCCAGACGTCCCGCGCCACCGCCGCACGTCGCGCGCGTTCCGTCTGGAAACGCTCGCGGCGGGCGCCGCCCTGCTCGCGGGATGCGGCACGCCCGGGGTGCGCGGGGTGGCGGGCACCGCGCCCGCCCCAAACGTGCTGTGGACGCCCCCGCGCCAGCAGGCGGCTGCGCCGCCGACACCCATCGCAGCACCACCATTGCCGCCGGACCTGGCGCAGCGCGTTGCCCAGCTCCGGCTCACCGACGTCATCGACATCGCGCTGCGGAACAATACGGCCACGAGCGCCGCCTGGGCAGACGCCCGGGCCGCGGCGGCCAGCTACGGCGCCGCGCGAGGGCAGTACTATCCGACCCTCACGATCAACGGCACCGGCACCGCGCTCAAGACCGTGCCCTCGAACGTGCCCGTTTCGCTCACGCGCCGCTTCTACGGCGCCACGCTCAACCTCTCCTGGCTGTTGCTGGACTTCGGCGGACGGTCGGGCTCGGTCGGCGTGGCGCGCGAGGCGCTGCTCGCGGCCGACTGGACGCACAACGCGACGCTGCAGAGTGTGGTGCTCGTGGTCCAGCAGGCCTACTTCGACTACCTCGGCACCAAGGCGCTGGTCGCCGCCCAGCAGACCACGCTTAGGGAGGCTCAGACCAACCTCGAGGCGGCGCAGCAGCGCCACAACGTCGGACTCGCGACCATCGCCGACGTGCTGCAGGCGCAGACCGCGCTGTCACAGGCGCGGCTCTCGCTCGAAGCCACCGAAGGGCAGCTCCAGACCACGCGCGGGGCCCTCGCCCTGTCGATGGGGCTGCCGGCCAACGTACCCTACGACCTCGCGGTCCCATCCGACACGATCGTGCCGCTGGGCATCAGCGACAGCGTCGACACGCTCATCGCGCGGGCGGTGCGCGAGCGCCCCGACCTCGCGGCCGAGCGGGCCCAGGTCGCCGCGGCGCGCGCGCGTGTGACGGTCGCGCGCTCCCAGGCGCTGCCATCGCTCAGCGTAGGCGGAAACGCCGGCGAGACCCATTTCGTCAATAACCCGAGTCTCCCGACGTTCGGCAACAGCTACACCGCGACGCTCACGTTGTCGATTCCGCTGTTCTCCGGCGGGGCGCAGATCTACAACGTGAAAGCGGCTGCGGCGGCGGCCGACGCCGCCGCGCAGCGCGCGCACGGCTTCGAGCAGCAGGTGATCTATCAGGTGTTCAACGCCTACTACGCGCTGCGCACCGCCACGCAGCAGGTGCGCACCAGCGCCGATCTGCTCGCGAGCGCCACGCAGTCGGAGCAGGTGGCGCTGGGCCGCTACCGGGCCGGCGCCGGCAGCCTGCTCGACCTGCTCACCGCGCAGGCGGCCCTGGCGAGCGCGCGAGCGCAGGCGATCGGTGCCCGCTTCTCGTGGTACATCGCGCTGGCCCAGGTGGCTCACGACGCGGGGATCCTCGGCCTCGACGGCGGGAGCCCGCTCCACGTTCGCACCGATTCGACGGGAACGCCCAAATAGATGAAGCTCGCTCTTCCGGTCGCCGCGCTCGTGATGTCCACCCTTGTCGGCTGCTCGCGCAAGGGCGCGGGCGGCCCGTCCAAGGTCCCGGTCACCGTAGCCCATGCCGAGCAGCGCGCCGTGCCCTTCGAGATCCCCGCGACCGGGACCGCGGAGCCCGTGCAGACGGCGTCGGTCCAGGCCCAGGTCACCGGCGTGCTCACCCACGTGACGTTCCACGAGGGCGACGACGTGACCGCCGGGCAGGTGCTGTTCGAGATCGACCCGCGACCCTTCCAGGCGGCGCTCGACCAGGCCAAAGCCATGCTGGCACGCGACCAGGCGCAGGCCCAGGCCGCCCAGCTCGACGCCGAGCGCTACGCGGAGCTCGTCAAGCGGGATTACGTCACCAAGTCCGACTACGACGCCAAGCGCGCCGCGGCCGACGCGCTCCAGGCGACCCTGCGGGCGGACTCGGCCGCGGTCGCCTACGCCGCGCTCAACCGCGACTGGGCCACGATCCGGGCTCCCATCGCGGGGCGCACCGGACGGCTGCTGGTGCGCGAGGGCAACCTGGTGCGCGCCCAAAACCCCGACCCGCTGGTGGTCATCAATCAGATCCATCCGATCCTGGTGCGCTTCGCCGTGCCCGAGCAGCACCTCGCCGGCATCCAGCGCTACCGCCGCAACCGGCTGCCGGTGCTCGTGAGTCCGTCCAAGACCGACACGGTACTCACAGAGGGCGTGCTGTCGTTCGTGGACAACAGCGTGGACACGACGACCGGGACCGTGCTCCTGAAGGGCGAGTTCCCCAACCGGGACAACGCCCTGTGGCCGGGCGAGTTCCTGACCGTGCGGCTGCAGCTGTACGTGGAAGACAGCGCGGTGGTGGTGCCGTCGCAGGCCGTGATGAACGGGCAACAGGGGACCTATCTGTTCGTGGTGAACCAGGACGGCACGGCGCGCTCTCAGCCCGTGACGGTCGAGCGCACCGCCGGCGCGTATGCGGTGATCGCGCAGGGGGTGCGCGCGGGCGAGGAGGTCGTGACCGACGGCCAGGTCCGGCTCGTGTCCGGCGCCGCCGTCGAGGTGAAGGGCGTCGCGGAAGCCGCGCGTGAGCTGGGAGGCGACAAATGAGCATCTCCGAGCTGTTCATCAAGCGGCCCGTCATGACCACGCTCGTCATGCTCGGGATTCTCGTGTTCGGACTGATGTCCTACCGGCTGTTGTCAGTGAGCAATCTGCCCAACGTCGACTTCCCCACCATCCAGGTCAACGCGAGCCTCCCGGGTGCGAGCCCCGAGACCATGGCGTCCGCCGTGGCGACGCCGCTCGAGAAGCAGTTTTCCACGATCGCCGGCGTGGACCAGATGACCTCCTCGTCGAGCCTCGGCAGCACGAACATCACGCTGCAATTCACCCTGGACCGGAACATCGACGCGGCGGCGCAGGACGTGCAGGCGGCCATCTCCAAGACGCTGCGCCAGCTCCCCACCAGCATCGTGCCCCCCTCGTACCAGAAGGTGAACCCGGCCGATCAGCCGATCATCTACTACGCATTGAGCTCGGGCACGCTGTCGCTGTCGGAGCTGGACGAGTACGCCGAGACGTTCATCGCGCAACGCCTGTCCATGGTCGACGGTGTGGCGCAGGTCAACGTATACGGCGCCGCGAAGTATGCCGTGCGCATCCAGCTCGATCCCAAAGCCCTGACCACGCGCGGCATCGGGATCGACGAGGTCGCGAACGGGGTCGATGCGGGCAACGTGAACCTCCCGACCGGCACTCTCTGGGGGCCGCACCGGGCGTTCACCGTGCTGGCGAACGGGCGGCTGCAGAACGCCGGGCAGTTCCGACCGCTGGTCGTGACCTACCGCAACGGGGCCCCGGTGCGTCTCCAGGACCTCGGGCTGGTGCTCGATGACATCCAGGACAACAAGAGCGCCGCCTGGTTCAACGGCAATCGGGCGATCGTGCTGGCGATCCAGCGGCAGCCGGGCACCAACACGGTGGCGGTGGCGGCCCGGGTGCGTGACGTCATGGAGACGCTGAAGCAGCAGCTCCCGGGGTCGGTCGATCTGCAGCTCCGCTCCGATCGCTCGCAGTCGATTCTCGCGTCCCTGCACGACGTGCAGTTCACGCTGTTCCTGACGCTGGCGCTCGTGGTCCTCGTGATTTTCCTGTTCCTGCGAAATCTCTCGGCGACCATCATCCCCAGTCTGGCGCTGCCGTTCTCGCTGGTGGGCACGTTCGCGGTGATGTACGCACTCGATTACAGCCTCGATAACCTGTCGATGATGGCGCTGACGCTGTCGGTCGGGTTCGTGGTCGACGATGCCATCGTGATGCTCGAGAACATCGTGCGCCACATGGAGAAGGGAACGCCCGCGCTGGAGGCCGCGTTCGCCGGCGCACGCGAGGTCGGCTTCACCATCCTCTCCATGACGCTGTCGCTCGCGGCCGTGTTCATTCCGGTGTTGTTCATGGGAGGGATCGTCGGCCGGCTGTTCCATGAGTTCGCCGTCACCATCGGCGCCGCCATTCTCGTCTCGGGGGTGGTGTCGCTGACCCTGACCCCGATGCTGTGCAGCCGGTTCCTCAAGCCGTCGCGCGAAGCGCACCACGGCCGCTTCTACGAAGCCTCCGAGCGCGTGTACGAGCGCGTGCTCCACTGGTACGAGCGGAGCCTCGAGTGGGCGATGGCGCGGCGGCCCGCGGCGCTCGCCTTCTCGGCCGCGATCCTCGTCGCCACGGGCGCACTGTTCTGGGCGATCCCCAAAGGCTTCCTGCCGAGCGAGGACAACTCCCAGATTTTCGGGACCACGGAGACCGTGGAGGGGACGTCGTTCGACGACCTGGTCCGCCATCAGCAGCAGGTCATGGCCGTGCTGCAGGCGGATCCCAACGTGGACGCGACGATGTCCTTCCTGGGCGGCGGCCAGATCAACCAGGGTCGCGTGTTCATGCAGCTCAAGCCCCGCTCCCAGCGCGACATGAGCGTGGACGAGTTGATTCGCTACTTCAACCGCAAGCTGGCGGGCATCCCCGGCATCCAGGTGTTTCTCCAGAACCCGCCGCCGATCCAGATCGGCGGCCGCCGCACCAAGAGCCTGTACCAGTTCACGCTGCAGGGCCCCGACCGGGTCGCGCTGTACGACAACGCGAATCGGCTTCTGGCGGAGCTCCGCAAGCTGCCGGATCTCATCAATGTCACGAGCGACCTGGTGATCTCGAACCCGCAGGCCAGCGTCGAGATCAACCGCGACCGGGCCGCCGCACTCGGGGTGACGGCCCGGCAGGTCGAGCAAGCGCTGTACGATGCCTACGGCTCCGCCCAGGTGTCGACCATCTATACGGCGACGAACCAGTACTGGGTGGTGATGGAGCTGTTGCCCCAGTACCAGCAGGACCTGTCGGCGCTGAGCCTGCTGTACGTGCGCTCCAATACGGGCACGCTGGTGCCGCTGGCGTCGCTCGCGACCCTGACGTCGACCGTGGGCCCGCTCACGGTGAACCACTCGGGGCAGCTTCCCGCTGTGACGATCTCGTTCGACCTGCGCCAGGGCGTCTCCATCGGGCCGGCATCGGCACAGGTGGAGCGGCTCGCGCGGCAGCTCTTGCCGTCGAGCATCAACTACGCGTTCGCGGGCACGGCGCAGGCGTTCCAGTCGAGCCAGTCGGGCCTGCTCGTGCTGCTCGTGCTCGCGGTGTTCGTGATCTACATGGTGCTCGGGATCCTGTACGAGAGCTTCATCCATCCGATCACCATCCTCTCGGCCCTGCCGTTCGCCGGGTTCGGCGCGCTGCTCACGCTGACGCTGTTCCGGATCGACTTGAGTGTGTACGCGTTCGTCGGCATCATCATGCTCGTGGGGCTCGTCAAGAAGAACGGCATCATGATGATCGACTTCGCGCTCGAGGCGCAGCGGATCGAGGGGAAGTCGGCGCGCGAGGCGATCCTGCAGGCGTGCAGCATCCGGTTCCGGCCCATCATGATGACCACCATGGCGGCGCTCATGGGCACGCTGCCGATCGCCCTGGGCGTCGGCCAGGGCTCGGAATCGCGGCGCCCGCTGGGCATCGCCGTCGTGGGCGGGCTCGCGTTCTCGCAGTTCATCACGCTGTACGTGACGCCAGTGATCTATACCTATCTCGACGAACTGCAGCAGTGGCTGGGCCGCCGGGCGCCGCTCGGTGCCGCCGCGGGGCCGGAGGTGACGCCGGCGCCGGCAGACTGACGCATCGGGTGGCGGTCCCGGAGGCGAAGACGCAAGGGGTGGGGGGTTGGGATGTCAGGCGTCCCGAGCCGGAGGGACCGCCACCCGCTGCGTCAGTTCGCGCAATTACCGCGCTCGGCGTTGCGCGCTAACTTCCCCCTATGCACGAATGGCAAGTGTGGTTCGTCGCCGCCCTGCTGCTCTTCGTGGCGGAGATGATCGCGCCGGGGTTCTGGCTGCTCTCGGTAGCGGTGGGCTCGATCGCGGCGGGGCTGGTCTCGCTCGTGCTCCCGGGCGTGGTGGCGCCGGCGCTGACCTTCGCCGCCGGCACGTTGCTCTCGCTCGTCGGCATTCGTCCGTTCCTGCTGAAGCACCTCCATCCCAGCGGGCGCGAGATCAGAACCAACGTCGACGCCCTCGCGGGCCGAGTCGGCATCGTGTCGGAGCGCATCGACCCGAGCACGGGCAAGGGGCGCGTGGTAGTCGAGGGCGAGGACTGGCGCGCCGCGGCGCTGATGGATGCCCCGCTCGAGCCGGGGACGCGGGTGATGGTGGTGCGGGTGGAGGGAGCGACGTTGTACGTGGACAAGGAGAGCTGAGGGGGCAGGGGG
Source organism: Gemmatimonadales bacterium (assembly GCA_035601235.1). Taxonomy (GTDB): domain Bacteria; phylum Gemmatimonadota; class Gemmatimonadetes; order Gemmatimonadales; family GWC2-71-9; genus AG41. The sequence continues at coordinate 20,139 of DATNOR010000181.1, read as the reverse complement.
CATGGACAACATTGGCGCGCTGATCGTTCCGGCGGCGATCGTGCTGTTCGCAATCTCGATCGTCGCGCGTGGCATCCGTATCGTACAGCAGGCCCAGACGATGATCATCGAGCGGCTGGGCAAGTACCACCGCACGCTCTCCTCCGGGGTCAACCTGATCATTCCCATCATCGACCGGCCGCGGGCGATCGACTGGCACCAGGTGATCGTCACGCCGGCCGGGGACTCGTTCGCGCGGCATTTCCGCACCGACAAGATCGACCTGCGCGAGACCGTGTACGTGTTCCCGCGGCAGAACGTGATCACGAAAGACAACGTGGTCGTCGAAATCGACGCGCTGATCTATTCCCAGATCACCGACCCGGTGCGCGCGACCTACGAGATCGCGAACCTGCCCGATGCGATCGAGAAGCTGACGCAGACCACGCTGCGCAACGTGATCGGGGAGATGGAGCTGGACCACGTGCTCTCCTCGCGCGACACGATCAACGCCAAGCTGCGCGAGATCCTGGACGAGGCGACCCACAAATGGGGCGCGAAGGTGAGCCGGGTCGAGCTCAAGGATATCAATCCGCCGCGCGACATCCGCGACGCGATGGAGAAGCAGATGCGCGCCGAGCGCGACCGCCGCGCCGCCATCCTCACCGCCGAAGCCGAGAAACAATCGCGCACCCTGCAGTCGGAAGGCATCCGCCAGTCGGAGATCAATCAGGCCGAAGGCCAGAAACAGGCGAGGATTCTCGCGGCCGAGGCGGAGGCCAACGCGCGCCTCAAGGTAGCCGAAGCCGAGGCCCAGGCGATCGAGCGCATCACCGCCGCGATCAAGGGGACCGGCGGCGATCCGGCACGGTACTTGATCGCCATTCGCTACATCGAGGCGCTCAAGGACATGGTCACGAGTCCACAGAGCAACAAGGTCATTTACCTGCCTTACGAAGCGACGGGCGTGCTGGCGTCGCTCGGCGGCATCCGGGAGATGCTGGCGGGCCCATCGGAGGGAAAGAAAACATGAAAACCGCGGTCGGGCGGACGGGCAGTCTGGCGGTCGGTCTCGTAGCGGTGTTGCTGTCCGCCGGTCCGCCAGACCGCCGGTCCGCTGCTTTACCCGCCTGCGATCCCGGCAACGCGGGCCTCACGCTCCCCGAAGGCTTCTGCGCCGTCGTGGTCGCCGATCAGGTGGGCGCGGCCCGGCACCTCGTCGTGGCCCCGAACGGCGACCTGTTCGTCGCGATCGCGGGCGGGCGCTCAGCCTCGGGGGGCGTGCTGGCCCTGCGGGACACCACGGGCGACGGCAAGGCCGACGTGCGGCAGACCTTCGGCAGCGAGGGTGGCACGGGGATCGCGCTCGGCAAGGGAGTGCTGTACGCCAGCACGACGTCCACCGTGTATCGCTACGCGATGCGGGCAGGCAGCCTGACGCCGCTCGGGACGCCCGAGGTGATCGTGAAGGACCTGCCCACCGGGGGGCACAGCGCCAAGAACCTCGCCCTCTCTCCCGACGGCCGCACGCTGTTCGTGAACTTCGGCTCCGCCACCAACTCCTGCCAGGTGGCCGATCGTAGGGCCGGGTCGCCCGGCGAGGACCCCTGCCCCGAGCTGGCCTATCGGGCCGGCGTGTGGCGGTTCGACGCGACCAAGCTCGACCAGAACCGGCTGAGCGGCACCCGCTTCGCCACGGGCATCCGCAACGCCGTCGGGCTCGCCTTCGCACCCTCGGGCGAGCTGTACGCCACCCAGCACGGCCGGGACCAGCTGGGCGACAACTGGTCCAAGTTCTTCACCGTCGAGCAGAACGCTGAAAAACCCTCCGAGGAGTTCTTCAGGCTCTCGCCAGACGCCGATTTCGGCTGGCCCTATTGCTACCACGACGCGGAGCTCGGCCACCTGGTGCTGGCGCCCGAGTACGGCGGCGACGGCAAGCAGGTGGGGCGCTGCAAGGACAAGCAGGAACCGCTGGTGGCGTTCCCGGGACACTGGGCGCCGGACGGCTTGACGTTCTACGCGGGGACGCAGTTCCCCGAGCACTATCGGGGCGGCGCGTTCATCGCGTTCCACGGCTCGTGGAACCGCGCGCCCCTGCCCCAAGCCGGCTACCGCGTCGTGTTCGTGCCGTTGAAGAACGGCAAGCCGGTGGGCGGCTACGAAACGTTCGCGGACGGCTTCTGGAAGGAGGACCCCGCGGGCCCGAAGCACCGGCCGGTGGGCGTGGCCGTGGGGCCGGACGGGTCGCTGTATATCAGCGACGATGCCGCCGGGACGATCTGGCGGGTGATGTATAGAGGGCGGTAGAGGGCGGCAAAGGGCGGCAAGGGCGGCAGAGTGGCTGGGTACTCCGGGAAGCCGCTGGTGCAGAAGCTTGGAATCAAGGATGGCTGGGCGATCGCGATCCTGAACGCGCCCCGGGGTTACGATCGCCTCCTCGGCAAGCTACCGCAGGAGGTGACGCGCAGGCCTACCGTCACCGGCACGCTCGACTTCGTTCAGTTCTTCACGGATTCGAAGCGCGAGCTCGAACGTCGATTCCCCGCGCTCGAGCGTGCGCTCGCGCCCGCAGGCATGTTGTGGATCTCGTGGCCCAAGCGGGCGTCCGGCGTGGCGACCGATCTCACCGAGGACGTGATCCGGGCGATCGGGCTCGCCCACGGCCTCGTGGACGTGAAGGTGGCGGCCGTGGACGAGGTGTGGTCGGGGCTCAAGTTCGTAAGGCGAGTGCAGGATCGGTAAAGCAACAGCGCCCGGGCGCAATCCCGGGCGCTGTCGTTTCCAGGCTCGCCGTCAGCCCTGCTAGGGCGGGGCTGCAATCATGGAGGCCCGCCGGGACAACTGCGCGGGATCCCGCCGGGGTTACCTACGCGGGCCCGCGCGTCGCATTCCTGGGACGGGAGCACGCTGTAGGGCGCCACCGTGAAGCCCTGGGCGACGTCCTGGGCCAGCGTCGCGAGCGCGGCGAGCTTGCCGAAACGGCGGTAATCCGGGAAGCGGTGCGCTTCCTGGTAGAGTGACAGGGTGCGTTGCAGCAGCACCTCTGCCACGAACTCCGAATCCACCGCCGGAGTGGCGAACCTGACCACTGCCGTGCCGCCGCGCGTGGCGCCGGAGCCCGCCCGCACCGCCGCCAGATCGGTCAGCGCCGCAGCCGTAGCCCCCGTGAACCACTCCGCCTCCGCCCTCAGTAACACCAGCTCCTCGTTCCGGATGATCGGGGTCGGGGTCACGTTGGTGGCGTAGGTGCAGGCCCGATGGGTTGCGGTAACGCTCACCTCCGTTTGCGGAGACGTATAGTTGGTGGGGCAGGCCGACGTGCTGAGCGCCACCTTGCGACGGTAACGGTCGTCCTGGGCGACGCCCGCGATCGAGTCGATCGACGGATGGACGTAATAGTTCTTGTCCCCCCCAAACGAAGCGCCGTTCAGGATGTCCCCCGCCGCCGTCGAATAGATCACGTACACGCCGTTGTCGCGGTTCGTGCCGTCGAGGTTGGCGATCCAGGTCGCCCCGAGCGCGGTCAACGCTGCGGTGTAGCAGGGCGCGCCGCAGCCCAACGATCCCCGTTTCGCCTCGACACGGGCCTTGATCGCACGGTTGAACTGTCCGAAGCCCGCTGGCTTATTGGCCGCGACGCCGAACGCGCTGAAGCCCGTGTGCATCGGGAAATAGAACGAGGTCCCTGCCGTTAGAGTGTCGAGATTGCCCATCGCGTCGTCGAGCATGGCCGTGATCCACTTGTAAACCGAGTCCTCGCTGACGATCGGATGGACTGCGTTCACGTCGTCGGTCATGTCCACGACCGCGCCGATCGCACCGCGCGCTTCGATGACGTGCAGCATGTCCAGAGCGATGAACGTTTTCAGCACGCCCAACGCTCCGGCCTTCTCGGGCGCCGTGAGGGTCGTCGGTGATGCCGCGGTCGGGCTCGCATTGATCAGCTGGATCGCGGCGTAAGCGTTGCGGTAGTTCTGGTACCGGGCCCCCCATTGGGTGCCCGCCTCGAAGGAGTTATTCTGTCTCCAGTCGCGGTACGGGCCCGTGATGAACCGCCCGTCCGTGATGAACATGTAATACGTCTCGCGGCCGAAGCTGCCGAGGGCTCGAATCTGGGCGGCACGGTTATCCCGATAGGTGGCGAGCACCCCAACGACCATGCGACTGATCGACGCCCGAGGGTTGCTCAGGGTGCTCGCGACGGTTGGTTGATTGGGATTCGTAAGGTCGAGGTTGCAGCCACCGAGGGTGACGGCGGCCGCGGCGACGAGACTAGCGCGGACGGTTCGCATGGTCCAGCTCCTCTCGGGGACGGTGGGCTCAGATGCAGTGGTGTCGGGTCGCATAGCTCACCACCCCACGTCCACGGACAGGTAGACCTGGCGGTTGCCCGGGAACGGCGCCAGGTCGATGAACCGGTTCAGATTGGTCGCGCCGAAGTTGTTGAACTCGGGATCGTAGCTCCAGTAGTGCGAGAACACGAGCGGGTTGCGGGCCTGGAACGTGAGCCGCAGCGAGCGCGCTCCGACCGATTGGAGCCAGCTATCCGGAGCTTGATAGCTGAGCGAGATGTCCCGTATGCGGACGTTGGTCGCGGACGCAACGTAGGCGCGCACGTCCCCGCCCCCCGCCCACGAATCGTAGCGGAACGAGCCCTGGGTGTAACCTGCGGGCGCGTTGAGATTCCACCCGTCGCCCATAGTCTCGCGCGTGATCGGGTCGTCGTAGTCCCGCGACGTCCCGCCCTCGTCCCACAGCGTGCGGGTCATATCGGCCACGGAGCCGCCTTGCTGCCAGCTCACGGTCGTGGCGAGGGTGAGTCGCTTCCAGCGGAGCGAGCTCGAGAATTGCATCACGAAATCCGGGTTGTAGTTGCCGGCGACCGTATCGCGGATGAACGCCACGGCGCTTGGATCGGTGACGAGGACGCCGATCGGCAACGGATTATGGTTCGCGTCGAGCGGGACGTTGCCCCAGATCCACGTCGTCTCCCCACCGGGGCTGATGAAGTTGCGCCCGAAGGCCGCCCCGAACGAGCCCGGCGCAGGGAACCGCGGTACCGTGCCCGGCAGGTTCTCGATCGTCTGCTTGTTCTTGGCGAAGGTCGCCCGCAGACTCAGGTCCAGGTCGTGAGTTTGGACCGCTGACGCGCTCAACCCCAGCTCCACGCCTCTGGCCCACAGCTCGCCGCCGTTGATGGTGAGATTGGTGATTCCCGCCGAGGGGATCGTGGCCGGCTGGAGCAGCAGGTCCGTGATGCGCCGGCTGTACCAAGTGCCTTCGAACTGGAGTCGCCGCTTCAGGAAGGTCACATCGGCGCCCGCTTCGATTTCGTTGAGCGTTTCGGGTTTGATGGTTGCATTCCCCGCGGTGCCGGCCTGCACCAGCGGCGCGTTGCCACCAATCGAGTTGCCCACGTTGACCAACACATCCCGGAACCCGTAATTCGGGCGGTTGCCGGTACGGCCCCAACCGCCCCGGAGCTTGACCTCATTGAATAGCTCGCCCAAGTCGGTGAAGCGGTAGGAGGCCGACGCGCGCGGGAAGATATAGTACGTGTGACGGTCGCCGTTGGCGCTGGAGCGGTCGGCGCGAACGCCTCCGGTCACGGCGAGTCGCTCATTCAGAGCCAACACCTGCTCGTTGGCGAAGAGTGACATGTCCCGGAAGTCCCCGAGCACGTTATCCGAGAAGTCGAGGATGATGCCGCTGTTAGTCGTTTCGACGCCGGGCAGCAAGCCGCGGGCGCGGGTCCGCACCACCCTGTTGTACTGCGTCTCCCAGGAGAAGCCACCCGTCGTCGTGAGCGACACCGTGCTCGTCGGCTGATACGCCCAGGTGCCGGCGAGCTGGAGGTTGTAGTTGAAGATGTTGCCCTCGGTGCGCACCGTCCGGCCAGGAAAGCCGTCCGAACCCTCGTACTGGAGGAACGTCGGGGAAAAGAGATCGCCCGAGATCTGGACCCGGTCGAAGCCGCCCGTCGCCGAAACCGAGAGCTGGTGCTGGGCAGCGCTCAGCGCGGACCAGGTGGCGTTGAGATTGCCGATCTGGCGGAACGTCAGCTCGTTAAGCCGCAGGTATTGGAACGTTTCGAACGGGTTTGACTCGGTGTTCCCACCGCCGTTGAACGGGTTCCGCACGTACGTCCCCGTCGCGTCGAGGGAGTCGAGGTTGATCACCCCGGGAGTGTACGCGAAGGCGTAGATCGGGGACGTGTTCGAGTTGTCGTTGTTCGACAGGCCGCGGTTCAGGCTGTTGCGGGTGACGTTCAGCCCCATGTTGACCTTGACCTTCCCGTTGAGGAAGGACTGGTCGACGTTGGTTCTGAACGCATACAGCCGAGCACCGGTATTCGGCGCCGTGCCGGCTTCGTTCTTCGCCGTCAGGTTCACGTAGTACTGCGTCGCCGCCGTGCCACCGCTGAAGGAGCCGTTGACCTCATAGTTCGGCTCACCGTTGTTGTAGAGCTCCTTCTGGTAATCGTGCGTCAAGGGGATCTGACCGCTGGGGTAGAGCAGGCTCAGCAAGGCCGTGTCCGGGGACGTCGCCCCGTTGCCGTATGGGAGGTTGCGCACCTCGTCGGCGGTCGTGAACTGCCGCGTGCCGAGCAGCCGGTACGACACGCTCCGACCCACGCGACTCGTGAGGTTGAACTGCGGGGTGGCACTGGGCGCTCCCCGCTTGGTCCGGATCACCACCACGCCGTTGGTCGCGCGGGAGCCGTACATCGCGGTCGCCGCCGCCGACTTGAGAAACTCGATGGACTCGATCTCCTCCGGGTTCAAGTCCGCCAGGCGGTTGACCAGGGCGTCTTGAGTGCCGCCGATGCCGGCGGGGGACGAGCGGCCCCCGGCGGCCGTGATGGAGTTGGCGCCGTCGGAAATGGCGTCGTTCGAGATGATGACCCCGTCCATCACGAACAGCGGCTGCCCGTTCCCGAGAATCGACGTGATCCCGCGGATCTGTACCTGGGCGCCGCCTCCTGGGGCTCCGCTGTTCATCGAGATCGTCGCGCCCAGCGCCTTGCCCTGCATTGCCTGCTCCACCGTCTGCGCCGGCGCGTTCGTCAGCTCGTTGTTCCTGATACTCACGTTCGCCGTGGTCGCGTTGCGGCGCTCGAGCGTCGTCGTCTGGCCCGTCACCACGACCGCCTCGAGCTTGAACGGATCCTCGGCGAGCTTGACCACCATGTTTGACTCGCCCGGATTCACGACGACCACCTTCCGTTCGTAACCGATGGCCCGCACCAGGAGCCGGACTTCGCCTGCTGCCACCGCGATGCGGAAGCTGCCGTCGGTACCCGACTGGGTGACGCTCTGACCACCGACCTCGATGATCGTCGCCCCGGCCACGGGCACCTCCCCGACCGCCCGTATGACGCGGCCGGTCACCTCGCGACCCTGGGCCGCGGTGCGCACCGGTGCCAGGCCGAGCGCAAAGACGGCCGCAAACATTGCGAGCTTGCTCATGCGCTGTCTCCGTTTGTGAGGATGGATGCTGCGGGGGGGTATCGCCGAGACACACGAACGCCTGAGGGTCCCGCGCCTCTACAGAGCCGCGAGACCTTGTTGCCCGGGCACAGCGATGCACACGGCCCGGGGAGACGACATGTGACGGCCATACCCATGTCGCTACCCTAAAAGGTGCGTGAATATGACGCCCCTACCGCGACCTCGCAACCACTACTTCTTGCCCCTGGGGACCCCGCGTTTCGTCCAGACCAGGATCACGCCGCAGCCGCTGTTCAGCCGCTGGTACTGCAGCGGGGCGCTGAACAGGTTCGCATAGATCTCGATCGCGAGAATCTCTTCCGGGGCGACGGGCACGGACGGAGTCTCTACTGGCGGGAGCGGGAAATACACACCGTCGATGAAGTAGGAGGGAGGGCAGTAGTTGGCGAGCTCGCGATTGGTGATCTGGCCTTGCCCCCGCTGCAGCTCGACCAGGTAGCTCGACCCGTTAGGCCGCAGCTGCACCCCCGGCACCATGCGGAAGACCTCCTCGAACTGCACCGCCCCGGCGCGCCGGATCTCGGTGGTATCGAGGAAGTGCCCGACCGCCGTGTTGCGACGGCGCTCAAAGCCGACCCGCGCGAGGTACGGTTGGTAGCTTGCTTCCACGGTGACCGGCTCGAGAACGTGAGCCGAGTCACCCAGCACGATGGTCAGCTGGCGCGACCCGCCCGGCCGGATCGTGACCTGAACCCGCGCGGGAGGATACCCGATCGCTCTGGCTTCGACGATCCGCGAGCCAGCTGCCACGTCCCTGAGCGCAAAGCCTCCAGCCCCGTCCGCGTCGACGCGGCTGTCGGTCCCGACCGCCGCCACCGCCGCACCGGGAATGGTGGTGCCGTTCTGGTTCCGCACGACGCCCGTAACGGACCCAGTGGCCGCGGTCACTGCCAGATGCAGGTCGGCACGGGTGAACGCACGCCCGGCCAGATTGACGAGCACCATCCCGGTCGGCCCCTCGCCCGCCCTGCCTTCGACCACCAACCCCACGTCGGTCGGGAGGTCGCAGAGCAGCATGCGACCGGAGGCGTCGGACCGAGCCGTGGCGGTGGCCGGCACCGCACGAACGGCTGCCGTGCCGATGACGTACGTCGTCCAGTGGGCGGTCACGGCGACGTCGGCCAGCAGCCTGCCGTCGGCGACATCGCGCACCAGCCCGAGGATCGCCCCCGTCTTCTGCCACGGATCGTGCGGGCACAATAAGCGGTGCGCCGCCGCCGGACCCGGGGTCCCGAGGGAGACGGTGGCGGTGCGGCCGGCGGCGATGTCCACGACGACGGGCGCCGCCGATAGGCCGATCGAATCGAGCACAGGATTATCGAAGGTCAGCGTGTAGCGACCGGCCGCGGGCACGACCAGCTCGAACCGCCCGGCGGGATCGGTGCGCGCCATGCGATTGGTGCCTTCGATCCAGACTTCGGCGCCCGCGAGCGGTGACGCGCTGATCAGACTATCGTAGACGACCCCCCGCACGAGCGCGCTCCCTTGCCCGATGGCTCGGGGGGCCACGATCACGCATGCGCAAGCGATGATCAGGGTCGGTCGGACGGCGGTGCGACGGACCATAACCCCTATAATACGGTGACAATGTCCGACGGCTAGATTGGGACCGCGATGGCCGACCCCACACCCCCCCTCACCACGCTCTCCGAGGAAGAAGAGCTGTTCCGCCGCACCGTACGGGACTTCGCCGAGCGCGCCGTCCGCCCGCGCGTCGCCGCCATGGAGCGGGCCGCGGCGCTCGACCCCGCCCTGCTCACCCAATGTTTCGAGCTGGGCCTCATGGGGATCGAGATCCCCGAGACACACGGCGGCGCGGGCGGCAGCACGCTCATGACCGTCCTCGCCGTCGAGGAGCTCTCGGCGGTCGACGCGTCGCTCGCGATCTTCGTGGACGTGCAGAACACCCTCGTGAACACCCTGCTCATCAAGTGGGCGAGCGACCACATCCGCAACCGCTATCTGCCGCGGCTCGCCACCGACCTGCTCGGCGCCTACGCGCTGTCCGAGCCGGAGTCGGGATCGGACGCGTTCGGGCTCCAGACGCGCGCCACGCGGGCCGGCGACACGTGGATTCTCGAGGGGCGGAAGCTCTGGATCACCAACGGGGCCGAGGCCGGCCTGTTCGTCATCTTCGCGAACAGCGATTTCTCCAAGGGCTACAAGGGCATCACCGCGTTCGCCGTGGAGCGCGGGTTCAAGGGGTTTGCCGTCGGCAAGAAGGAAGACAAGCTCGGCATTCGCGCCTCGAGCACGTGCGAGCTGATCCTCGACGGCTGCGAGGTGCCGGCGGCGAACCTGGTGGGCCAGGCGGGGATGGGCTACAAGGTTGCCATTGAAACGCTCAACACCGGCCGGATCGGCATCGGCGCCCAGATGATCGGCATCGCGCGCGGGGCGCTCGCCGCGGCCCTCAAGTACGTCAAGGAGCGCAAGCAGTTCGGCAAGCCGGTCGCGGAGTTCCAGGGCGTCCAGTTTCAGCTGGCCCAGGCGGCCACCGAGCTCGAAGCGGCCCGGCTGATGGTGTACAATGCGGCGCGGCTCGAGGACGCGGGCGAGCCCTACACCACGCAGGCGGCCATGGCCAAGCTGTTCGCGGCGCAGGTGGCCGAGCGGGTGACGTCGCTCGCCGTGGAGCTGTTCGGCGGCTACGGGTATACCAAGGAGTACCCGGTGGAGAAGTTCTACCGCGACGCAAAGATCGGCGCGATCTACGAGGGGACGAGCAACATGCAGCTCAACACCATCGCGAAGCAGCTCCTCAAGTGAAAGGAGTCTACGCGTGAGACACATCGGCTGGGCCGTACTGGCGCTGGGCCTCGCCGCCGCCCCGCTCGCGGCGCAAGGGAAAGGCCCCAAGAAGTACGCGGTCACCAATGATCGCGCCTTGGTGGTGACGAAAGAGGTCCTGGTGAAGCAGGGCTACGAAGTCGTGAACGTCGAGAACAACGGGCACGACATCGTCGTGTCGTATCGGCGGGGCAACCGGGGGCGCGGCAAGGGGAAGGGCCCGCCGGTGCGCATGGTGATTCACCGCAACGAAGACCGCGTGGTGTTCCTCAGCGCGCCCAGCGAAGTGCTGGTGGACATTGAGGTGATGCTCAAGCCGTAGGTAAGTAACAGTCGCATGCGGGTTACCAGGGACAGCGTGACGAGCGGCACAGTCTCTTGCGCCGCTCGTCGCGAGTTTCGGTGTGCCCAGTCGTAAGACCCGCTGAGGCCGCCGCGCCCCTCCTCAGCCCCAACGAGCGAGGGGGTAAACGATGCGAGCCTTCATACTGGTCGTGGCTCTGGCGACTGCGCCGTTTTTCGTCGGCGTGTCACAGAGTCCGCAGGGCCTCAATTGCGACAACGGTCAAGGTGACGAGCACCGCTCCGACTCGGGGGAGGTGCACGCCCATCAGGGGACGTGCCTAGTACAACCCCCGCCACCGCCGCCCGGGTGCGTGAATTCCGGACCGGGCACCGGCACCGCGTCGATCACGGGCCAGGTGTTCGTGGATGATCAGACCCAGAGCTTACTCGCGGGCTGGTGCGTGGAGCTCAGGGACGCGAGCGGGACGGTCATCGCCACCGCGGTCACGAGCGGCACGGCCCTCGACTCGGAGGGGAACAACTACATCTTCACCGGCGTCCTAGCCGGCACCTACACTGTCTGCGAGGAGCTGCCGGCGAATACGACGTGGCACGAGACGTTCCCCCCGAACGGGGCAGATTGCGGCGGCGGCCTGTTCGGATACATCTTCCCCCTCGCGGATGGGAACGGCGCCGACTTCATCTCATTCGGGAATCTCCTGTAGAGCAATAGGATCGAAGGCCCCGGCAGTCTCGCCGGGGCCTGCTTCGTTGTAAGTTCCTCTCCATGCACACCGCCCGGCGCACCCACGGGTTCACCGAATCGGTGATCCGCGGCATGACCCGGCTCGCCAGCGAGCACGATGCCATCAACCTCGCGCAGGGGTTCCCGAATTTTCCCGCCCCCGAGGTCTTGAAGGAAGCCGCCGCGCGCGCCATCGCGGACGACGTGAACCAGTACGCCATCACCTGGGGCGCCAAGCGGCTGCGCGACGCGCTCGCCCGCAAGTACGCCGACTGGTACGGCATGACCGTGAATCCCGAAACCGAGATCACGGTGACGTGCGGCGCCACCGAGGCGATGGCGTCGGCGCTGCTCGCCGTCGTCGATCCGGGCGACGAAGTGATCGTGTTCGAGCCGTTCTACGAGAACTACGGCCCTGACGCGATCCTGTGCGGCGCCAAGCCGGTGTACGTACCGATGCCGGTGGATGCCGAGCTGGACCTGGATCGGGTCGCGGCGGCGTTCTCGCGCCGGACGCGGGCCGTCATCGTGTGCACCCCCAACAACCCCACCGGGCGCGTGCTCACGCGCCGCGAGCTCGAGGCCGTTGCCCAGCTGTGCCGGCGGCACGACGCCTACGCCGTGACCGACGAGATTTACGAGCACATCTATTACGAGGGCGAGCACATCCCGATCGCGACGCTCGACGGGATGCGCGAGCGCACCATCACCATCAGCGGCGCGTCGAAGACGTTCAGCGTGACGGGCTGGCGTGTGGGCACGATCGTCGCCCCCCCGGACGCGAGCGATGCGATCCGCAAGGTGCACGACTTCCTGACCGTGGGCGCCCCGGCGCCCTTGCAGGAGGCGATCGCCGCGGGGCTGGAGACGCTGGGCGACGACTACTACGCGACGCTCGCCCGCAACTACCGCGCCCGCCGTGACCTGCTATGCCGTGCGCTCGTGGACGCGGGCTTCCGCTGCACCCCGCCGCAGGGCGCGTACTATGTGTTGGCGGACTTCTCGAGCATCTCGCCCCTGCCCGACGACGAGTTCGCCGTCTGGCTCACCAAGGAGATCGGTGTTTCTCCCGTTCCGGGGTCGAGCTTCTTCAGCCGGCCCGAGCTGGGGCGGCGGCTGGTGCGATTCGCCTTCTGCAAGACAGAGGACCTGCTCGAGGAAGCCGCCCGGCGGCTCTCCCGGGTCAGGCACCGCGCGCGCCCGGTGGGGGCGTAACGCGAAGACGCAGTTTCGCTAAGGCGAACAGCCAGCGCCCCGGCGGGCCGCTCCAGAAGCGCAGCCGCCGCTCGCCCTTGGGATCGGTGCGATGCTCTGTCCGGCCCCGGGCCACGACGGCGGCGAGCAGGGCGACGATCGTCGCGGCGGCCCACACCATCGGGACGAATGGCCGTGCGGCGAGCGCCGGCGTGCGCGCGATCGCGGCCACGGTGCCGGCCGCGATGGCCAACGTCAGGTAGCACACCCGGCGCGACACCCGCTCGAGCCGCGACGGTCCTTCTCCGTAGAGAAACGCCAGCTCCTCGCGCCGGTGGAACAGCTCCGCCCGCAGCGCGTCGGTCAGGTCGCGGTGGCCAAAGCCCGCCCGGACCAGGCGCCGCACCCGCGCCAGCATCACGGCGATCGGCGCCGCCACGATGGCGAGGGCGCCGGCGACCATCGCCACGCGAGGCTGTGCATCGCGCACGTCGAGGAACCGCAGCACCAAGAGCGGGAGCGCGATGCTCGCGAACGCGCCATACAGAACGCTGGTAGTCGAGAGCTGGCGCGCCTCGGTAACGAACGCGCGCACGGCCACCGCGGTGCGTCGGTCGAGCGCCGCGGCGACGGCCGCGGCGAACGCCTCGCCGCTGGGGTAGCGCGCGTCGGGATCCTTCGCGAGACAGCGGTCGATCGCCTCGGCCAGGCGATCCGGTACCCCCGGGACGAACGACGCGACCGGGGGTGGTGGATCGGTGACGTGGCGGGCGAGCACCGTCATGGCATCCGGCCCGTCGAACGGGAGACGACCGGACAGGGCGAAAAACCCGACCACGCCGAGCGAGTACAGGTCGCTGCGCGCATCCACCGGCCCACCCACCGCCTGCTCCGGGCTCATGAACTCCGCCGTCCCCACCACCCGCCGCGGGTCGGTGCTTCCGCCCCCGTTCACGCGCGCGATACCGAAGTCGGAGACCAGCGCCCGGCCGCTCCGCAGCTCGATCAGGATGTTGTCCGGCTTCACGTCGCGATGAACCACGCCGCGCGCGTGCGCGTAGTCGAGCGCGCGTGCCACTTCCTCGAGCATGCGCGCGACCGCCGTGTAGCTCAGCGGGCCATCGCCGCGCACGCGCTGCCCCAGCGTCTGGCCTTCCACGTACGCCATGGCGAAGAACACGAAATCGCGCACCTCGTCCACGGAGAAGATCGGGATGATGCCAGGGTGCCACAGCTGTGCCGCGGTGCGCGCCTCCTGCAGGAAGCGCTGCTTGGCGTCGGGCTGGAGGGCGCGGTCGGGGGTGAGCAGCTTGAGGGCGACACGGCGCTCGAGGCTCACCTCGCGCGCCAGATACACGACACCCATGCCGCCGCGGCCGAGGCGCCGCTCCAGCACGTAGCGCCCGCCGAGGGCCCGCTGGAGATTCGGAAGGAGGGTGTCCCAAGTCACGGGCTGACTACCCCGGCGGGCCTAGGCCGGGTTCCGTCGGACGGCGTGCAGTTTGGTAACGTCGGCGAAACGGTTCGAACAACGATCTCGTGACCGGGCGCACACAAACTGCGGCCTCGAGTCAGCGGAGCCCGTGACGAGACCACCCGAGAGCGACCGCCCGAACACCGCCACCGTCCTCTACCGCCCTCTACCGTCTGCCTTCAGATTCACCCCCCTATGCGCGCCCCCGAACCCTACATCCCGGCCACGCACTTCCCCGCCGAGCTCACGCCGCGCGCGCTCGTGCTGGGCGTGCTGCTCGGGCTCGTCTTCAGCGCGTCGAGCGTCTACCTCGCTTTGAAGATCGGGCTCACCGTGAGCTCCTCCATCCCGATCGCGGTGCTCTCGATCACGATCTTCCGCGCCCTCGGCCGTACCTCGATCCTTGAGAACAACATCGTCCAGACCACGGGCTCGGCATCGGATTCCGTGGCCGCCGGCGTTGTGTTCACCATTCCGGCCATCCTCTTGATGGGCTACGACCTCGAGATCGGTCGGGTGGCGATGCTGGCGACCGTGGGCGGGCTGATGGGCGTGCTGATGATGATCCCGCTGCGCCGCGCGCTGATCGTCAAGGAGCACGACACGCTGATCTATCCGGAGGGCACGGCCTGCGCGGAAGTCTTGATCGCCGGCGAGGAGCGCGGCCTCCAGGCCAAGCGGGTGTTCCAAGCGTTCGGCGTGGGCTTCGTGTACAAGTTCCTCCAGGGCGGGCTCAAATTCTGGCCCGACGTGCCCGGGAAAGCCCTCGCCTTCTATCCCGGCGCCGCGGTGTTCACTGAGACATCGCCCGAGCTCATGGGGGTCGGCTACATCATCGGCCCGCGCATCGCCGGCTATCTCTTCGCCGGCGGGTGCTTCGCCTACCTCGTGCTCGCCCCCGCGATCAAGCTGGTGGGCACGGGACTCACCGAGCCGTTCGGGTTTCCGGCGGTCAAGCTGATCCGCGACATGAGTCCCGCCGAGCTGCGCTCCAGCTTCGTCTTTTACATCGGGGCGGGCGCCGTCGCCTCGGCCGGGATCATCGCCCTGGCCCGCTCGCTCCCGACCATCATGAGCTCGTTCACCTCGAGCCTGAAGGACCTGCGCGGCTCCGGCCTGAGCCAGGCCATGACGCGGCCCCGCACCGAAGACGATCTCCCCATCTCGCTCACGGTCGGCGGCTCGATCGTCCTCGCCATCGTGCTCACGCTGCTGCCGCAGCTCGGCGTGAACCTGCTGGGCGCGGTGCTGATCGTGATCTTCGGCTTCTTCTTCGCCACCGTCTCCTCCCGCATCACCGGGCAGATCGGCTCCTCCGCCAACCCGATTTCCGGCATGACGATCGCCGCCTTGCTCGGCACCTGCCTCATCTTCGTCGCGATCGGCTGGACCGGCGTGGATCACCGCGTACAGGCGATCTCCATCGCCGCCGTCGTCGCGGTGGCGACGGCGAACGCAGGGAACACGTCGCAAGACCTGAAAACCGGTTTCCTCGT
Source organism: Gemmatimonadales bacterium (assembly GCA_035601235.1). GTDB lineage: Bacteria > Gemmatimonadota > Gemmatimonadetes > Gemmatimonadales > GWC2-71-9 > AG41. Next base: position 4,662 of record DATNOR010000181.1, on the reverse strand, counting down.
AGGCTCGACGCCGCGGCGCCAGCAGATCGCCATCCTGGTCGGGGCGCTCGCCTCGGCGCTGGCCGTCGGCTGGACCCTCACGTTGCTCAACCGTGCCTACACCTACCCCGTGCCCGAAACCCACGCCGCCTTCAGCGCGCAGTCGCTCACACCGCCGCCGGGTGGCCGGGCGTCGGTCGAGGTGCTGCCCGCCGCCATGGCGGGGTTCCGCATAGCGGGCGGGGATTCCGTCGACCACGCCACCTACCAGGTCGTCCGGGTCTACGTCGTCACGCAGGGCGTCGCGGCCGGCAAATACCTCATGGATCCGAAGACGCACGAGCTGCGCTACGTGCTCGACCCCGGCATCGGCGGCCGCATCCGCGATTATCACGGCCGCGTGATCCCCCGCCTCGATTCGCCCAAAGCGACGATCATGGCGCTCATCACCGACGGCATCCTCACCCATAAGCTGCCGTGGGCCCTGGTACTGCTGGGCGTGTTCATCACCATCGCCATCGAGCTGATGGGCGTGCAGGCCCTGCCCGTTGCCGTCGGCGTGTACCTCCCGATCTCCACCTCGTCGGCCCTGTTCGCCGGCGGCGTGGTGCGCTGGCTGATCGAGCGCCGCTCCCACGACCGGCAGCAGTCGATCGCCGAGCTCGAGTCCGGCCCGGGCGTCCTGTTCTCGAGCGGCCTGATCGCCGGGGGCGCCATCTGTGGGATTGTGCTGGCGGCGATCGCCGGCGTGCTGGGCTCCGCGGACGCGCTCGCCGAGCGGGTGCCCCTGTTCCACGCGCTCGGGGCTCTGCCCGCCTCGAACGCACTCGCGTTCGGCCTGTTCGCGGCGCTGGGAGCGCTGCTGTACCGGGTCGGGATGCGCAAAGAATGACAGGGGCGGTGGTGTCCCGACACGCCCCCACCATTGCTCACCCCTAGATTATCGGCATGCGCATCGTGTCGTTGCTCCCCGCCGCGACCGAGATCGTGGCCGCGCTCGGCGCGATGGGTCGGCTGGTCGGCGTGTCACACGAATGCGACTTCCCGCCCCAGGTGCGCTCCCTCCCCCGGGTCACGCGCAGTCGGATCGATCCGAGCCTTCCTTCAGGCGCCATCGACCGCGCCGTGACGGAGGCGAAGCGCACCGGGGTGCCGACCGTGGAGGTGGATGTCGAGCTCGTGGCGCACCTGCGCCCCGACGTGCTGATCGCGCAGTCGGTGTGCGAGGTCTGCGCCATCGGCGAGGCCGACCTGGCGCGCGTCGTGACGACCCTGATCCCGATTCCGTGGGTCGTGACGCTGCACGCCCACACCCTGAACGGCGTACTCGAGGACATCGTCAAGGTGGGGGAGGTCCTGGAGCTGCGGGACGAGGCCGAGGAGCTGCTGGCGGGATTGCGCTACCGGTTGCGGCGCGTCCGGAATCAGCATGCTGCGCCCCGCCGTCCGCCGCGCGTGCTGGTGCTCGAATGGTTGGACCCCCCCTACGTGGCGGGCCACTGGGTCCCGGAGCTCGTGGCACTCGCGGGCGGGACAGACGTCGCCGCTGCGGCGGGTGAGCCCTCGCGGCAACGCTCGTGGGCGGAGCTGACGGCGCTCGAGCCCGATCTGGTCCTGGTGGCGCTGTGCGGGTTCGACGTCGCGCGCGCCCGGGCCGAGCTCGCCGCCGTGCGCGCGGACGTGCCACGGGCGCTACTCGGCCGCCGCGTCGAGTTCGTCGACGGGAGCGCCTATACGTCCCGTCCGGGGCCACGTTTGGTGGACGCGGCCGAGCGTCTCGCGGCGTTGATCACCCGTTGACGGCCAGCTGACAGCATGATGATCGGCGTGCTCCTGCTCTCGTGGAACGTGGCGTCGGGGAACGTGCCACGCGGGCTGCTTCAGCAGCCCACGGACACGCTGCGGCTGTGCGCCGTGGGGGACCTGAACCTCGACCGGCGCGTCGCCGGGGCGGGATGGTTGCACGGTGACACACTCTATCCCTTCCGGGCCCTGCTCGAGTCGCTGCGCGGAGCGGACATCACCTTCGGCAACCTCGAAAGCCCGATCGCCTCCGACGCGACGCCCGTGCCCGATTCGGCGGGCGTGTTCGCGGCGCCCCCCGTCGCCGCGCTGGCCCTGGCGCGGGCCGGCTTCGACATCGTGAGCACGGCGAACAACCACGCCTGGGACGGCGGGCAGTCCGCCGTCGAGGAGACCATGCGGCTGCTCACGCGCGCCGGGGTACGCTTCGTCGGCTCGGGGTTCGGGCGTGACATGGCAGAGCAGCCGGTGATCCTCGAGCGCCGGGGCTGGCGGGTGGCGTTCTTCGCGGTCACCCGCGCCTGGAATCCGGCGCCATACACCTTCTACAAGCACGCTGGCGCCAACTGGGTGGCGTGGGGCGACACCGCCTGGATTTACCCCGCCATCCGCACACTCAAGGCGAGCGGCCGGGCGGACTTGATCGTGGTGAGCGTGCACGGCGGCCGGGAATACGCGGACGAGCCGCCCGACTATCATCGCGACCTGTTGTACGGCCTGGTCGACGCCGGCGCCGATCTCGTGCTGGCGCACCACCCCCACGTGCTGCAACCCGTGGTGTGGTCCCGGGGCAAGCCGATTGTGCAATCGCTCGGTAACTTCGTGTTCGTGCAAAGCGACCCGCGGACGCAGCTGTCCGCCATTCTGCGCGTGGCGGTGGCTCCAAACCACCGGATGCGCGTCTCCGCCGTGCCCGTGCGCGTCGGTCCGCAGCCCAGTCTCGCGACCGGCGCGGCGGCCGACAGCGTGCGGCGCCGTCTCCGCGTACGTCTCTCGACACCACTCCCGTCCAAGCCATGACGCGCGATACCCTCGCCTTCCTGAAGCGACTGCTGGACTCGCCCGGACCGTCCGGGTTCGAAACGGCGCCCGCCCGTGTCTGGCGGGAGGAGGTCAAGGCGTTCGCCGACCAGGTAACGGCCGACGTGCACGGCAACTCGGTCGCGACGGTGAACGCGACGGGCACGCCCCGGCTCATGCTGGCCGGCCACATCGACGAGATCGGCCTCCAGATCACGCACGTGGACGACGAGGGATACCTCTACTTCGCCGGCATCGGCGGCTGGGACTCGCAGGTGCTGGTGGGCCAGCGGGTGGTCATCACGGGGCCCAAGGGAGCCGTGCGCGGCGTGATCGGCAAGCAGGCCGTGCACCTGATGAAGCGGGAGGACATGGACAAGGTCTCGAAGATCACGGACCTCTGGATCGACATCGGCGCGGCGAGCAAGGCGGAGGCGCTCGAGCGCGTGCGCGTGGGCGACGCCGCGGTGCTCGACGCGGGGGTGCAGGAATTCCCCAATGGCCGTATCGTGTCGCGCAGCATCGACAACCGCATCGGCGCGTACGTGGTGGCCGAGGCGCTCCGCTTGCTCGCCGCGGAGCGGCCGAAGCACGCCGGTGTGTTCGCGGTCGCCACGACGCGCGAGGAGATCGCCTGGACGGGGGGAGGAGCGCGCACCAGCGCGGTGGGTATCGATCCCAGTGTCGCGCTCGTAGTGGACGTCACGCACGCGACCGACTGGCCGGGGGCGGAAAAGAAGCGTGCCGGCGAGCACAAGCTCGGGGGCGGTCCGGTGCTGGCGCGCGGCTCGGCCGTGAGCCCGGTCGTCTTCGAGATGCTGGTGGCGTGCGCCGATCAGGAGAAGATTCCCTACAGCATCCAGGCGGCGCCGCACGACACCGGCACGGACGCCGACGCGATCTACAACGCGCTGCGGGGCATTCCGACGGGGCTGGTGAGCGTCCCCAACCGCTACATGCACAGCCCCAACGAGATGGTCGCGCGGGAAGACCTCGAGCGGGCGGCGCGGCTGCTCGCGGCGTTCGCCCGGCGGCTCGACCCCAAAGTCAGCTTCGTTCCCACCTGACAGGCTAGCCGCGCCGCTTCCGCCCGAGCTCGCTGACCGCGGCCCGCGCGGCCGCCCGCACCTGCTTGTCGCCGTCGTCGGCCAGGCCGTCCAGCGTACCGCGCGCCGCCGGCGTCGCGGCCAGCCGCAACCCCTCCACCGCCGCGAGGCGCAGCGATGCCGACTTGCGCCCGAAGATCCGGCCAGCGGGTTGCGAGCACTTGATCAGGGCCTGCACGGCGTCGGGGCTGGCGATACGGCCCAACGCGAGAATCAGCTCGCGCAGCACGCCCTCGTCTTTTTCCTCGTCCATCGCGACCACCAGAGGCATGGCGAGCGCCGCCGACTTCTGGCCGCCGATTCCCAACGCCACCTGCATCCGCACCTCGGGCGACGGATCGTGCAGCGCCCGGCGCAACGGCTCCACTGCGGCCCGCGTCCCGATCTTGGCCAGCGCCAGCGCCACTGCCTTGCGCACCCGCTCGTCCTCGTGCTCCAGGTGCCGCGCCAGAGCGGGGACGGCCGCCTCTATCCCGAGCTCACCGATAAGCTCCGCCACGTTGCGCACCACAAACCACTCTCGATGCTCGAGCGCGTGGACGAGCTGGTCGGTGCCCTCGGTCATATGCCGCAGCGCGTCGAAGGCCGAGCGCCGTTCGTCCATCGTGGGCGCCGCCACCAGCCGATCCATCAGCACCTCCACCGCCCCCGCACCGCCCCGCCGCAGCGCCGCCACGGCGTCGGCCCGATACTTGGGCTCCGGGAGGAGATAAACGAGCGCGTCCAGCGCTGACTTGGTGTAGACCCGGCGCAG
>DATNOR010000180.1:0-4788 GCA_035601235.1 Gemmatimonadales bacterium | reverse complement strand
GATCGTTTTTCAGCTCTCGTCATTTATCTATCGCTGGCGGCGCTGGAGAGGGATGTCACCCTATGGGAACGTTTTCATACCGGCGACAATCTGATCTTCGTGCGCGAAGATTTCCAGCAGTCGGGTCGATCGGCAATTTGGCAACAATTACGCCGTATCGGATCGCGGGAAATCGATCAACTCGCCGCTGCCCTGGCGGCCATGGTGCAGCAGCACCCGATGAAGGTCGGCAATCTCGATAGCGTTCTCAAAAATCCGGCGAGCTATCCGGCGAGCTCCAAAGTCCCTACCTCGATTCCGGCCTCGACTCCGGCCCAGCGAGTCGCTCCCAAGCCGGCGCGCGTGGCGACGCCGCCAGTGCCGAGCTGGATGAAAAAGAGCGGTTATCGTGATCATTCGGATGACTGAGGATCATCGGCGGTATTGCTCGTCGCTGACCTTTTCCATCCACTCGGGCGACTGAGGCGCTTACACGGACCGCTTCCCCCATAGGGGGTGTGAATCCTAAGTCCTGTGCGTCTACCAGTTCCGCCACGGTCGCGGGGCCGCCGAGGCTGAACTTTAGCCACCTGCGGCACGCACCTTGCCACCTCTCCCGGCAACCGGCATCCTTATCGGGTCGGCATGAAACGCAACGGCTTTACCCTCATCGAGCTGCTGATCGTGGTAGCGATCATCGGGCTCGTCGCCACGATCGCGGTGCCCAGGCTCATCAATACCAAAGAGCGGGCCCTGGTCGCGGGGATGAAGTCTGACCTGCGCAACCTCGTGACGGCTGAAGAGAGCTATGTCGCCGACCACTCCAAGTACACGACCGACCTGGGCCCGGACTACCACTACTCGGCCGGCAATCGACCGCCGACGATCACGCTCACGGACGACGGGTGGACCGCGTCGATGACCAATCCGAACACGACCGAGCAGTGCGCCGTGTTCGTCGGCTCGACGCCGCTGGCCCCGGCCACACGGGAAGCCGCGCCCGCCTGTGCGAAGGGCGTGACGACCACGACACCGCCGCCCTAGCTTTCCCGCTCCCCTCCCGGCTCACACCGCCCAGAACCGCGGCCAGCTACACCCGCCTGACGTAGTTTTCCGGTCGCCCCGTAGGTCCACGACCTCTCACTGCCGGAGAAGCCCGTGCCCGCCGCCCCATTGCTGCTCGCGCTGCTCGCGCTCCAGACCCCCGTGGACTGGCCCGCCTACGGCCACGACCCGCAGGGCACGCGCTATTCCCCCGCCGCCGCGATCGACCGGCGCAACGTCGCCCGGCTCGAGCCGGCCTGGACGTACCGGACCGGTGAGGCCGGCGCCGCGTTCCAGACCGCCAAGCCCACGGCCTTCGAAGCGACGCCGCTGGTGGTGGACGGCGTGATGTATGTGGGCACGCCGCTGGGCCGGGTGATAGCGCTCGACCCGGCCACCGCTCGGGAGCGTTGGGTGTTCGACCCCGGAATCAAACGCGACGTGACGTACGGAGATTTCGCGAGCCGGGGCGTCGCGACGTGGGTCGATGAAGCCGCGCCCACCGGCATGGGGTGCCGCCGGCGCATCTTCGTCGCCACGGCGCAGTCGCAGCTCATCGCGCTCGATGCCCGCGACGGGCGGCCGTGCGCCGGATTCGGGCGCAGCGGAATCGTCGACCTCAAGGCGGGCTTGCGGATTGCGCCGTTCGAGCCCGGCGCGTATTCGATGACGTCGCCCCCGCTCGTCGTGAACGGAGTGGTCATCACCGGCTCCTCAATCGCGGACAACAGTCGACCCGACCCGGCGAGCGGAGAGGTGCGCGCCTACGATGCCCGCAGCGGGGCGCTCAAGTGGACCTGGGACCCGATTCCCCAGGATTCCACGGACCCCGCCTACGGCGAGTGGCGCGGCGCGCTGGCCCACAAGACCGGAGCGGCCAACGCCTGGTCGGTGCTGGCGGCGGATCCCGCGCACGACCTGGTCTTTGTTCCCACGGGCAGCGCCGCGCCCGACTACTACGGAGTGCTCCGTCTCGGGCGTAACCGCTACGCCAACTCGATCGTGGCGTTGCGCGCTTCGACGGGCAAGCTGGTCTGGGCCTTTCAGACCGTACACCACGACCTGTGGGACTACGACAACGCGTCGCCGCCCGCGCTCGTGACGGTCACCCACGACGGCGCGATGCTCCCAGCGGTGCTACAGGCCACCAAAACCGGCATGCTGTTCGTGCTCGAGCGCGAGACGGGCCGGCCGATCTTTCCGGTGGAGGAGCGTCCCGTCCCCGCGAGTGACATCCCGGGTGAGCAGGCGTCCCCCACGCAGCCATTCACCGCGGTGATTGCGCCGCTCAGCCCGCACCGTCTGACGCCGGACGACGTATGGAGCGCGACCGACGCGGACCGGACCGCCTGCCATGCGGCGATCGATAGTCTCCGTAATGAGGGGATCTTCACCCCTCCCAGCGTGCGAGGGACTTTCGTCCTGCCGTCCAATATCGGCGGCGCCCATTGGGGTGGTGTGGCCGTGGACCCGGTGCGCCAGATCGCGGTCGTGCCGGTGAACCGCGTCGCCGCAGTGGTGCAGCTCTTCCCGCGGGAGCAGTTCCATCACGAGCAGGCCATGGCGGAAGACAAACGCCTGGGACGCGATTACGAATACAACGGCATGTGGGGGACGCCCTACGTCATGCGACGTCGGATTCTGCTGAGCCCGTCCGGGATGCCCTGCACTCCGCCCCCCTTCGGCACCCTCGTCGCCGTCGATCTCAAGACCGGGAAGCGGCTATGGGAGGTGCCGCTCGGCTCCTTCACACGCCTGTTGCCGGCCGAGCAGGCCGCGAAGGTCAGGCCGGAGTGGGGCTCTCCCAACCTCGGCGGGCCGATCGTGACCGCGGGCGGCATCGTATTCATCGGGGCCGCCCTCGATCGCTGGCTCCACGCTTACGACATCGAGACCGGACAGGAGTTGTGGCGCGGCCCGCTTCCCGAGAGCGGCAAGGCGACTCCCATGACCTACCAGCTCGCGTCGGGCGAGCAATTCGTCGCGATCGCGGTCGGCGGGGGCGGCGCGTTCGGCGCGGGCGACTACGTCGTCGCGTTCCGGCTCGAGGCCGAGCGCCGCATCCGCTGAGTCCGCCCGCGGTAGGTGCTGCGGTGGCCGCGACGATCTTCCCGGCGGAACCGACGCCCCTTGGCGCGCGAGCCGAAGATCTCGGTCCACTTGCCGTTCTTGAACACGCTCATATAGCCCCCCGCGAGGATCTGGAACGGACGCCGCACCTTCTTCGCGTAGTCGAATTGGGCCGAGCCGGGCTTGCGGAACCCCTCGAACCACGCCGGATACACGAAATCGCTCATCGCGATGCCGTCGATGGTGAATTCGATCTCTTCCACGGCATCGGCGGTCTCGTAGGCGTAGAACACGTTGGCGTGGCCCGCGGCCGCCAGATTGATCGCCGGATCGACGAGCATCTCGGCGAGCTCGTGGCACGCCGTCACGCTCACCTTCTGTTTCGCTTCGAGGGTGGTCTGGACGAACACCTTCGAGAGCGGCAGGCCGTCGGGCGTGAGGTCGTGATAGCCGAGCGCGTTCGCCACGTCCGCTCGGTCGAGGAGCGCGAGCGCCCAGGCGCCCTTCCGGAATCCGGTCGTCTTGAGGAGTCGCGCCGGTGTGCCCCACACCGGGACGAAATACTGATCCACGAACTTCTGGAGCGCGGCGACGAGCCGATCGAAATCCACGCCCAGGGCCGTGGTGGCCCTGTTGAAGCAGGCGATGGTGGGCACCTGGCCGTGGTCGAATGCGGCGGCGATGAAGCGCGAGCGTGCGGTCTGCATGAGGTCTCCTTCGGGGTATCGTGAGTGTCGCGTCGCCGCCTCACCATGTTCTTCCAACGTGACGGCAGCTCGGCGTCGCGAGGGCGCAACGCTGGCACGCTGGATGCCTAACAACTATAGTCGCTTGAGATCCCCTAACCACGCTCGCGGCATTAAAGAGAGGGGTGGCCCCCGCTTGTGAAGCCGGGGATTCCGCTGAATCCATGAACGGGTCGCTCCCCAGTGCGGTGGAGGAGCGGTGGCAGGAAGTGCTCCGCAGGGCGGCGATTGCCCTCCAGGGGGCCGGCGTGGGCGTCTGGGAAGCCGACGAGCGCGGTCGCCTGCGCCTGCTGGCCGCGAGTGACGCGGAGGGTCTCGCCCCCGTCGTCACCGACGACCTCGAGGCCACGCTGCGCGCGTTCGACGTTTTGCCGCCGCGCCGCGCGCCGCGCTGCTGGGTGGCGAGCCGCCTCAAAGGGCGGCGTTGGTGCATCGCGCCGGTGCGACGTGACCCGCCGCAGCCGCCTCCGGCCGGCGTCGAGCGGCGCGGCCGGGAACGTCTGACGCTCGAGCTGGCGGGCGTGTGCATCGGTTTGATGGACGACGCCGAGGGCGAGAGCTGGGGGCGCCTCGCCTTGGTGCTCGATCAGGCCCCGGCGGTGCTCTGGACGACCGACGCCGAGTTGCGCGTCATGTCGCGGGCGGGCGCCGGTCTCAAATCGCAGCAGATCCTGCCCGAACGTATCGTGGGCGCGTCGCTCCTCGAGCAGCAGGCCCAGCACAAGGTGAGCCCCGAGTCGGTGGCCGCGCACCGGCGGGCGCTCGCCGGCGAGTCGGTTTCCTACCAGATCCGCCTGCACCCCCGCTGCTACGATGCGCACGTGGAGCCGCTGCGGGACGAAGGCGGCGCGATCGTGGGCGTGGTGGGTGTCGCGGTGAACGTGAGCGATCGCGAGCACGCGCTGACGCAGGCGCGTCGTAGCCAGGCCGAGCTCGAGGACTTCTTCGA
>DATNOR010000179.1:0-17057 GCA_035601235.1 Gemmatimonadales bacterium | reverse complement strand
GAACGCCCTGCACGGGGGGCTCGGCGAGCGAATCTTCTTCGTCGGCGACCACGTGGCACTCCGCCTGGAGGCGCGAGGCTATTATCGCGGGCCCGGCGGCGTGCAGGCCAGCCCTAATTGGGTCGGGCACTTCGCTGGTATGGCGGGCGTGTCGCTCTTCTTGGGCCATAGGGGCGCGAAGTCGACGAACGGCCGCTAGCTCGGGAGGCCGTCCGATAGGGTGTCAGCTCTCGGCTGCCCACACCCGGGACGATCTGGACTTCGCACTGGCGGCATTCAAACGGGTGGGCGCCAAGCTGAGGCTGCCGTGAGGTGGTTCATTGTGTAACGATGCTTGACCTGCCGCGGCGTGCGCCAGGCCTCACCGATTCTGGTTGCAGTGCAGGATATCGCGCATTCGAGGAAAACTCCTATTTTGGGGGGCGCCCGCGACCAACCATCCCCATAGGAGTCCTTCCATGCGGGCGCTCACTGTCATTGCGGTGCTGCTGGCCAGCGGGGCCCCGTGCCTTTGGGCACAGCACGGCGGCCAGATCGAGATCGGCGGGTTCGCGACCTACACGCGGTACGACAGCCGCTTCCAGCTCGACCCCCAAATCGGCGCGGGGGGCTGGCTGGGCTTCTTTCTGGGCGACCATTTCAGCCTCGAGGTAGACGGCAACGTCGCCCAGCCGCGTTCAACGTTCAGCGGCGTGGGGCACACGACGGCCGCGTTCGCGAGCGCGAGCATGGTCCTCAGCTCGGGCGGCCTTTACGTCCTGGGCGGGTATTCGCGCCTCCACATGGGACCGAGCGCGCCCTACACCTCCGATCTGAACGCCATCCACGCCGGGCTCGGCCAGCGGCTGTTCTTCGCGGGTAACCATGCGGGGGTCCGGTTGGAAGCCCGAGCCTACTACCGCGGCCCCGGCGCCGGTTTCGGCCAGGAGGACGAAGTAATCCACGTCGTTGGGAGCGTGGGGATGACGTTCTTCATCGGTCACTAGACTCCTCGATTTTCGGGATATCTTCGGTATGCAACGGCCGAGGCCTCGCCTCACCTTCAAGTACTTTCAAGGGTCAGAGGCTTAAGCCGAAGGGGTATCGCGTTTTCCGGCTGAACTCCCTATTTTGGGGGTCGCTTTCCCCGGTACGCGAGGAGTCTTTCCCATGCGGGTAGCCACGGTGATGGGGGTTCTGCTGCTCGGCGGAGCCGCGAGCTTGAGCGCCCAGCACGCCCACCAGTTCGAGATCGGCGGGTTCGCCTCCTACACCCGGTTCGACCGGGCTTTCCTGCTGGACAACCAAATCGGCGGTGGCGGCCGGCTCGGCTTCTGGATCACCGACTGGCTGGGGATCGAGGGAGACGGGCTCTACATGCGGCCCAAGCCCGTCGGCGGCGGGAGCGGGACCAACTTCCCGGTGTGGTTCGCCTCCGGCAGCCTGGTGCTGAACTTCGGCTCGGAAAAGAGCTTCTACCTCCTCGGCGGCTACTCAGCCATGGACTTCAACAGTTCCGGTGTGGGGGGATTCCGGGACGCCGGAGCGCACGCCGCCCTGGGCGACCGGATTTACATCACCGATCGGGCCGCCCTGCGGCTCGAGGGACGCGCCTATTACGCAGCCACCACGCAGCTGCCCGGCAGCAAGTGGGCCGGCCAGCTGGTGGGATCGGCCGGACTGTCCTTTTTCCTCGGCCCCACCCGGCGTGAGAAGATCTATCCGGAAATCCCCAAACAACGACGCGACTCGATCGTCGCCGCGGGAGGCAAGGTCCCCGAGGCGCGACCGAGCGCCGGCCCCACGTACGAGCGGCGCAGCAGCGACTGGCAGCACAAATGGTACTGGGGCGGCCAGGGTGGTCTCATGGTGTTCAGGACCAACTACGACAGCTACTCCTTTGAGCCCACATTCGGCGGCCATTGGCTGATCACCGGCAAACGGACCGCGTTGTACGCCTCCTATGAGCAGTCGTTCTTCCTCTCGGCCCGGCACGTGACGTTCATCGAGCCGAGCGGGACCGTGACCCCGGGGAACGTCCAGTTCAACAACCTGCGACGCATCATGGTGGGCGTGCTCGCGTTCCCGGCGCAGCTGCGGGTCGAGCCGTTCGCGGGCGGCGGGTTCGCCATCATGGAGGCGCTCAACGTCGAGAGCAGCTGCGCCTCGTGCGGCGGCAACCTCGCCCAGGAAGCCGCGCTCCAGGACGCTGCGGACAACGCGGCCACGAAGGCGTTCTTCTGGTGGATGGGCGGGATCGACATCAAGCAGGGGCGGCTGGCGCTGTACGGTCACTACATCCTGACGTCGGCGGCGGCGAGCTTCCTGATCCAGGGGACGACGCACACGTTCCAGGGCGGCGTACGCTATTCGTTCGGCAGCGCCAAGGAGGGGATCACGGAGCGGCAGTAAGCACGCGCAGGAAGTTCTCTCCCAGGATCTTGCGGACGTCCTCGTCCGAGTAGCCCCGGCCCCGAAGGGCCCGGATCAGCTCGGGCAAGGACGTCGCGTCTTTCATGGGCCGGGGCAGCACGCTGATCCCGTCGAAGTCGCTGCCCAGGCCGACGTGGTCGATGCCCATCACTTGTACCGCGTGGTCGATGTGATCGAGCAGCCGGTCGATGCCCGGCACGTCGAGGCTTTCCGCCCGCTCTCCCACGAATTTGTCCACCTCGAACGCCGACTGGCCCGGGTGCCCGCGGTAGCGGGCGCGGATCGAGTCCGTCTCGAGCCGCAGGCGCCGGCGCAGCTCCTCGTACTGGTGCCGGAAGTGGTCGTCGAGAAAGACGGGATAGAAGTTTATCCCCACCACCCCTCCGCTCTTCGCCACGGCCGCGAGCTGCGCGTCCGACAGATTGCGCGGATGGTGCGCCAGCGCGCGGCAAGAGGAGTGCGACGCGATCACGGGACGTGCGGTCGTCGCGATCACGTCCCAGAACGTCGAGTCCGAGACATGGGACACGTCCACCAGCATCCCCAGCTCATTCATGTGGCGCACCACCTGGCGCCCGAACGGCGTCAACCCGCCGTGCCGCTTCGGATCGGTGGACGAGCCCGCCCAGTCGTTGCCGTTGTTCCAGGTGAGCGTCATGTAGCGCACGCCCAGGCGATACAGCGAGTCGAGGTTGGCAAGCGAGTTGTCGATCGCGTGACCCCCCTCGACCCCCATCAGGGCTGCGATGTGACCACGCGCCGCGGCGGCCCGGACCTGATCCGCCGTCGTGGCGAGCTCCACATCGTGGTTCGTATCGGCGAGCGTCCGGACGGCCCCGATCAGGTCCAGGGCACGCTGAAAGGCGCTGTGCCCCACGTAGCGCGCGTCCACCCAGATCGAGAAGAACGCCGCTGTGAGCCCGCCCTCCTTCATGCGCGGCACGTCGACGTGGCCGTCGGGGAGCCGCGCCGTGATGTCGGTCTTCATGTCGAGCATACGCTGCGGCGTGTCGATGTGGCCGTCCACGACGATGGGTTGCTGGAGCACGAGGATCAGACCTAGCGGGAGACCCACGGCGAGCCCGCGATCAAGAACCGCAGTGGCCAGTCGACCGCCCGCGTGATCCCGATCCTTGGTGTCACGATGATGGCCGCTCGCTGTCGGCTCCGCTGACGCACGATTCGCAGCCGACCGCGCGTGAGCGACACGCCGTCCTCGCGGCCGGTGACACCCAGCGCCTGGCACAGCTTGGCCGGGCCAGAGCAGAGCTCCCGGTCCGAGCTGCTACGCCGCCGGCGGCGCATGGTCGCGAGCCCCTCGAGCGGCTCGAGCGCCCGAATCAGCACCGCGGCGGGGAACCCCTCGCGCTCGGTCACGGCATTGAGACACCAGTGCATCCCGTAGGTGAAGTACACGTATGCGGTGCCGGGCCGCTCGAACATGCTGGCGTTGCGCCGGGTGCGGCGCGCCCGGTAGCCGTGGCTCGCGGGGTCATCGGGGCCGAGGTACGCCTCGGTCTCGACGATCCGGCCCGCGGTGCGGCGGCCACCCACCTCGCTGACGAGCACATGTCCCAAAAGCCTACGCGCGACCACGGGAGTAGGTCGCGCGTAGAACAACGCCGGCAGGGCTCTGCCGTTCACGGACCGCCGGTGAGCCCGCGCTTGACCTTGGACCAGAACGACTCGCCGCCGTCCCCCGGCTCGTCCGGCTCGGACGCGGGGAGTTTGGGCGCGGGCGGGGGAAGGGGCGGCGCCGCGGGCTCGGGCAGCGACGCCCGCGGCGACTCGCTATCACGGGGCAATCCCCGCTCGCCGCCGTTCGCCGCCCCCGCCCCCGCCCCCGCTCCGCGACCCCGACCACCCCGTCCCCGGCCACCCCGGCGACCACGACCGCCGCGCTCTCCGCGCTCCGACCGCTCACCAGGCTCGGCGTCTCCACGGCCTCCCCCGCCGCGGCCACCACGCCCCCCACGCCCCCCACGCCCCCCGCGTTCGCCGCGCTCGCGGCGCTCGTCTCCCCCGGAAGGAGATCCACTGGGGGTCGCGTCGGCGGTGCGGGGCTCGATGTCGGGCTGCTTGGGCGGCAGCAGCTCGATCCGCGGCTTGAAGTTGGGGTCTACCTCGACCACGCCGATCTTGGGAATGTCGGGGGGAGTGACGCGCGGGCCGCGCGACCCGCGGCGGAACCGCGCGCTGCGCGACGGAATGCCCCCGGTCGGCGCGACGCCCGGGCGCATCGACGGCGGCGCGGACGACTCGGGCATGGGGGGATCGAGCGCTTCGTCGGCATCGGTGACCGCAGCCGGCTCGGCGCGCGGAGGGGGGGGCGCGGCGTCGCGTACCCGAACGGTGTAGGCGCCTTCCTCGTCTTTCGCGAGATCGATCAACTCCCTGTCGTGCGCCTGGCGCAGTAGTTTCTGCACCTGGGCCGGCTCGACGGGCTGGGCGTCGCCCTTGATCTCGGCCATGGCTTCGCCGATCTCTTCGGCGCTCACCGGGCGGGCGTCGCCCCCCAGGCGGCCCAGGGCCTGCTTGATGACTCCGAAGGCGCCTGAGAAGGCGCTGCGGCGCTGTTCCGGAGCGGGCTCGTCCGCCGCCGCGGGCTCCACGCGAGCTTCCTGCTCGTCGCGGCCCCCCCCTCCCCCTCCCCCTCCCGCTCCGCCGCCGCGCCGGCCGCGGCCCCGGCCGCGGCCTTCGGAGCGCTCGCGTGCCCGATCTGGTGCGGCAACCCCCGCCGGCTGCGCCGCGGCGCCCGGGACCCCGGGGCCGAGGGCGATCTCGTACTGGCCGTTGTCGAGCTTGGTGAGGTTGATCAAGCCCTTGTGAGCCGCCTCGACCACGAATTTCGAGAAGCGCGAGAATCCCACGTCCTTCTCGTTGAACGTGGGATCGATCTCCTGCATCACCTGTTTCAGACGGTCGGAGCGCATCACGTCGTTGTGCGCGGTCATCTGCTTCACGGCTTCGACCACAAGCTCCCAGGGGTCGTGGCGCTCGTGCGTGATGTCACTCTCCTTGGTGAGGCCGGCCAGCTCGTTGTAGGAGTAGTACTCGTCGCAGTTCTGGATCAGCAGGTCGCTCGACGACTCGCGGATCCCGACGCCGATGACGTACTTGCCGTACTCTTTCAGCTTGAGCACGAGCGAGGAAAAGTCGGAATCTCCCGAGAGCAGAATGAACGTGCCGATCTCCGGCCGCGTGAACACGAGCTCGAGGGCGTCGACGGCGAGACGGATGTCCGTCGCGTTCTTCTTGTTCGACCCGTACGCCGGCGCCCAGATCATGTCGATCGAGGATTCCGCGAGCGGGACGATGTATTGCGGGTAGCGGCGCCAATCGGCGTAGGCGCGCTGTACGGCCACCTTCCCCTTGATGATGTCCGACTGCAGCAGGCGCCGCAGCTCCGATTGGAGATCCGAGCGGATCCCCATCGTCACATTGTCGAAGTCGATCATCAGCGCCGCGTTGGGCGCATGGGCGGGGGGTTCGTGGTGAACCGGTCGTGGCAAGTGGGCTTGTGGCTGTTGCGTCATGTGATTGTGTCTTTCTCCCGTTGCCCACGCAGCGCGCGCCCCCCACGTCGGACGCTCATACGGCCGGACGCATGGGGGTGGCAGGGGCGAGGACGGTGATCGCCGAGGTGCCCGAATGCGGGCGCCTCGGCTGAGGCGACAGGTGTGTATTGCGGAATCGTGTTATAGGTCGCCGGTCAAGGTCGTGCGCGGCGGGAATGTTTCTCGGGAGGCCGGTCAAGCTCGATCTCGGCGCGCCTGCTGCGAGTCCCGGCTGTCGGCCAGGCTGGCCAGGCGCTGCCGGATTGACTTGACGCCGTCCCTCCCCGGCCACGCGATTCAGTGACTTGAAAATAAACAACTTGCGCCGAAAGGAACAGTGTCGACTTGGGTGCCGCGGACTGCTCCTCCTTGACAGCCACGGTCTGTTGTATCACTGTATCGCTACAATGATACAGACCCCCTGACCCGTGTTCGAGCATCTCAACCCCCGCAGCCCAATCCCGCTGTACGAGCAGATCGCCAACCGCGTGCGGTTGGCGATTGCGTCGGGTGAGCTGCGCCCAGCTACCGCCTTGCCCTCCGTGCGCCAGCTGGCGACCGAGCTGCGCGTGAACCCTGCGACCGTCGTGCAGGCCTATCGCGACCTCGAGAGCGAGGGGTTCGTGGAGATGCGACAGGGCGCCGGGACGTTTGTGCGAGAGGTCGCGCCCCACGCGCGGGCGCGCGAGCGGGCACGGCAGGCGGCTGCACTGGTCCGCGAGATGCTCGCTCAGGCGGCACGCCTCGGCGTGTCCCGGCAGGAGCTGCAGGCCGCTGTCGCAGAGGAAATCGGAGTGGGAGCGCCATGACCAACGCCATCGACATCCAGCGACTGTGCTATCGCACCGGCCGGACCTTCGAGATCGAGGATCTGGACCTGCACGTCCCGCAGGGAGCCATTTACGGATTTCTCGGGCCCAACGGCTGCGGTAAGACCACGACGATACGGCTCATGCTCGGGCTGCTGCGCCCGCTCGCCGGCCGCATCACGCTGCTGGGCAGCGCGGTCCCCCGCGACGTAGCCTCCGTCCTGGCGCGCGTAGGATTCGTGCCCGAGCAGCCTCACCTCGATCCGATGCTGACCGTGCGCGAGACGCTCGCGTTTCACGCGGCGTTCTACCCGACGTGGGACCGGCCGTGGGCGGAGCGGCTGCGTGTCCAGTTCGAGCTGCCGGACGACCAGCTGTTTGGGCGGCTGTCCAAGGGGCAAAAGGGCAAGCTCATGATGCTGCTCGCCCTGGCGCAGCGGCCGGAGCTGCTCGTGCTCGACGAGCCGACCGACGGGCTCGACCCGGTGGTGCGGCGCGACGTGCTGTCGGCCTTGCTCGAGTATGTCTCACAGCGACAAGCCACGGTCTTCATCTCCAGTCACCTCGTCCACGAGCTCGAGCGGTTTTGTGATTGGATCGGCGTGATGGACGACGGCCGGCTGATCATCGAAGTGCCGATGGAGCGCCTCAAGAACGGCATCAAGCGGCTCCGCATCGGCGGCACGCCGGCGACGGCGGACAACGCCCCCTTTGTCCTCCTGGCCCGCGAGCCGGCCAACGGCACTGGCGAGACCTGGCTGGTGCGCGAGTGGGAGCCGCACATGGCGATGTACTTCGATGGCCCCGGCGTGTCGCTGCACGAGGTCATCGACCTCGATCTCGAGGAGGGGTTCGTGGAGCTGCTGCGCACCTTCCGCAGGCCACGCGCTTAGGAGGTGGACATGTTCCGCGTCATGCTCTACAGCCAGTGGAAATGGTCCCGGTTGATCGTGCTGCTCGGTAGCGTGGCGGGCTTCGCCCTGCCGCTCATCTCGGTGCACGGTGCCGCGCGTGCGGATTCGAGCCCGCTCCAGGCGCCCGAGCTGCTGCACGCCGTGCAATCGTGGGGCGTGCTGTATCCCGTGCTCGCGGCGACCTTGGGGTTGCTCGTCGCGATAGCGAGCTGGACCCCCGATCACCGGGGGCGCCACGTGTACGCACTGGTGCTGCCAGTGCCACGCTGGCGCTACGTCCTCCTCCGGTTCGGAGCCGGCGCACTCCTCCTGGCCGCCCCGATCACTGCGGTGTTGGTCGGCGCCCTGCTAGCCACGTCGAGCGCGGCGATCCCCGCGGGCCTCCAGGGATACCCCGTAGCGCTGGCCGTCCGGTTCGCACTCGCCGTCCTCGTCGCATTCGCGGTCTTCTTCGCGGTCTCCGCGGGCACGGCACGCACCGCAGGGATCATCCTCGCCCTGATCGGTGGCGTGCTCCTCGTTCAGGTTCTCGCGCAGGCCGCCAGGGTCGACCTCGACCTCATGGGAAAACTGCAGTTGTTGGTTCTCAATTGGCCCGGCCCGCTCGCGATCTTCACCGGCCGGTGGATGCTGATCGATGTGTAGGAAGCGCTGGGTGCTCCTGGTGCTCGGGCTGTCCTGCGCACGGGGCTTGACCGGGCAAGACCTCCCGCGCCTGCAGGGTCGCGCCGACAGCCTGGCGCGGGAGTGGCGCCACGCGACGGCTGTGGCGGACGCGATCGACAGCCTGGAGCGCGCACGGGTGTTCGTCGGACACGACACGATCCGCGTCGGCGCGCTCACCATCGTGACCAATGCGTCGCCCCTCCCGCTGCATGAAGCCGCAGCCCGCGTGTGGCCCTTGATCGACAGCGTGTACGGCGACGACGCGCGGCAGCTCGAGGAACGCCCCTACGTCATCGTCCCCGTCGACCCCGATACCAGCGTCGAGCGACCGCCGTGGCACAACGGCACTGAGATCCCCTGGGATCAAGACGTCACGTCGCTGACGCTGCTGCTCCTCTCCACCGTGCCCATCGCACCGGCCGATACCGCTCTGCAAGGTTGGCTGGGCGGACCGGTGCGGCCCTTGATCCACGCCGACCTGGAGCGGGCGGACGTCTACGTGCGACTGGTGACGGCGCCCTCCGAGGCGTCACGCCGTTGCCTGATCGGGGACATCGGCGCGTGTCGCGATGCGCTCGATCTCTTCGGGCGTGGCGATCGCGTGGCGCGCTGGTATCCGAGTGCGCGAGAGCGGCGCTCCCTGGTCCTGAAGACCTTCACCCCGTATTTCGGTGAGGGCGCGCAGGTGTCAATGTTCCGCGCGTGCGCCCAGGGGAGCGACTCCGCATGCACCGAGCTGCTGCGGTCCCTCCCGCCAGGCGCCCTGCCACGGCCCCTGACGTATGATGCCCGCGCAACGCTGCTGAGCGATGCCTTGCGGCTGGGCGGTCGAGCCGCCTATCACCGTCTGGTGGCGAGTGCCGGGTTGCCGATCGCCGATCGACTGGCGGCGGCCGGGGGGATCGCGATCGACCCGCTGCTCGCTCGCTGGCGAGCGGAGATTCTCGCGGCCCGGCCCGTGCCCGTTTCGCTGCCTCCCCGGGGAATCTGGATCGCCCTCGGCTGGACGATACTGTTCGCCTTCTGCGGCCTGCGGAGCTCGAGATGGCGCGTCAGCTGACGTGGTGGCTCGCCGGGGCGTTCGTCGCGTGCGCCATCGTCGCCGTAGGCTACTTGTCGCCCAGCGGGGCCGCACCGGCGGCCACGGCACGCAGCCGGCAGCCGCAACCAGCAGCGGCGCGTCTCCGGGCCCGCGGGCTTGCCGAGCAATGGCGTGCCGCCGACCTGGCCGTGCGCCTGGCCGTGTACCGGCGGCGACTCGAGCCGGAGCTGGCTCGGCGGCGTGCGACCGATCAACCTGGTCCTGCTCTCCTCGTGGAGGCACCCGACACCGTGCCGGTGCACACCCGGGAGCTGGTCGCATCGGCACTCGACACGGTGTGGCGCGAGCTCGGGCTGGGCGTGAGCAAGGTCGCGGTCGGGGTCGTTGTGGATTTCTGGCGATTCCCCCGGACCGACACGGACTCGAGCCCCAAGGTGCCGAGTGGGTCGGTTGGCTACCTCCTGCCCGATTCGACCGATCGCGCAACCTGCATTGCCCTGATCCCGGCTTGGTACTGGAGGCGCGGGCTCCCCCGCCAACTCGAAGACTGGTTGTGGCGGGGGCTCGGACCGTGCGCGTTCTTCGCCCGGTGGGGGGTACCGGGCGAGCCGGTGCGAGTTTGGATGGCACGGCGACACTATGATCTGGCCAGCGTCCCGAGCTGGGACCTTGAACGGTCGGAGCCGCCTGAAGCATCGTGGATGATGAATCGCAATACCGGCTGGTTCTGGGCGGCCGTGTACGGGCACCCGATCGCAGCGATCGGCTGTCTGGCCGGCCGGGCACACAGCTGCCGGACGGCCGTGCTCACCGGTGCCGGCGACGCTTCCGGTGACTCCCTACCCCGACTGTTTGACACCTCGGTGCGGTGGTGGCACGAAGAGCGCCTGGTACAGGGCCGGCAGTACCTCGGAGACGTGGCGCGCGAGGTCGGGTACGATCGGTTCCTGCGCTTCTGGAATTCGACCGAGCCGGTCGATACAGCGCTCGCTACTGCCCTGAAAATGCCGGTGGGCAAGTGGACCGAGCGCTGGGAGCGACGTTTCCTGCCACGGCTGCCGCTCGGGGCGGCTGCGCCCCTCAGCGCCGCCGTGCTCGGAATCCTGCTGGGCGGAGCCGCGGTCACCCTGGTTGCTCGCGGCGCCATGCGCCGTCAAATCGGATGAAGCCGCGCGCGGTTCTCGGAGTGGCGCTGACGTTCACGGCGCTCGCGGCGAGCGTGGCTCGTGCTCAAGGAGATCGGTGGGAGCGAGAGGTCCGCACGCAGCTCGGTCGGGCCGCCGAATCGCTGCAATCGCTCAATCAAGGGGTGGCGCGCACCTCCGTAGCGACTCGGATCGGAATGCTGAACACCGCCGAGTCGGACTCGTTGGTTCTGCCTCTGCATGCGCAGACCAGCTACGTCTTTGTGGCGGCCTGCGACGAGGATTGCTCGAGCCTGAGCCTCTCCTTGTCCGACCTGAAGAGTCACGAGCTCGCCGTGGACCGCGCGACTGACCACGCGGCCGCCGTTCGCCTGACGCCGGTCACGACGGCGTCGTACCGCGTGAGGGTCGTCATGGAGACGTGCCACAAGAATCCTTGCCGTTACGGCCTCGCCGTGCTCACTCCCCCAGCACCTTGACGATCACCCGCTTCTTGCGCTGCCCGTCCCACTCGCCGTAGAAAACGCGCTGCCAGGGCCCTAGGTCGAGCTTCCCGGCGGTGATCGGCACGATCACCTCGTGGCCGATCGTGAGGCTGCGCAGGTGGGCCGCGGCGTTGTCCTCCCCCGTCTCGTTGTGGCGATAGCGCTTGGGGTCCCACGGCGCGACCGTCGTCTCCAGCCACTTGAGGATGTCCGCCCACAGGCCCGACTCGTGATCGTTCACGAACACCGACGCCGTGATGTGCATGGCGCTCACGAGCACGAGGCCTTCCTTGACGCCGCTCTCCGCCACCTGCTGCGCCACCTGCTCGGTGACGTCGATGATTTCCTGGCGGGATTTGGTGTTGAACCAGAGGTAGTGCGTATGGGCCTTCACGTAGCCTCCTGAACGCGGAAGTCGGAACGCGGAACGCGGAACAGACGGGCCGACGCCGGGCTTTTCCGTTCCGCGTTCCGCGTTCGCCGTTCCGCGTTCGATCCGTGTCGAATTGTCACACGGGAACCAAATGCCTAGATTGCCCCCACCCAATATGGCGCTCCCGTTCCGGCAGCGGATTTTCGTCGTTCTCGTGGCGCTGACCGCCGTGCCGACCGCGCTGGCGGTGGTGGGATGGGCGCTCGCCGTCCGGACCGTCGGGCCATCGGCGGGTGCGCGCGTAGCGCTCGAGGAGATGGCGGCGTCGGCGCGCCAGATGGTCGACCGCATGGATACCACGCACCTCGCTCCGCGCGAGCGGGCGGCCGTGCGCGAGCACCTGGAGCGACTGTCCAACTCGGTCACGCTGGCGCGCCGGGCGGAGACCTATCTGCGCTATTACGCGGGTGGGTTCGCCCTGGTGGTGATCGTGTTCGGCGGCCTGGCCCTGACCACCGCCGTACGGCTGGCCGGGCACCTGTCGCGCCAGCTGTCGCGGCCGATCGACGAGCTGGTGGGGTGGACCCGGCTGATCCGGCGGCGGGTGCCGCTGCCCGCAGGTCCGGCGAGCCGTGGGGCGCCCGAGTTCGAGGCGCTACGCCAGGCGCTGCGCGAGCTCGCGACCGCGCTCGACGCGGCGCGCGAGCGCGAGCTCGAGGCCGAGCGGCTGCGGGCGTTCCGGGAGGTGGCCCGCCGCGTGGCCCACGAGATCAAGAACCCCCTCACGTCGATGCGGATCGCGGTGGACCAGCTCGGGAGGACGGTGGGACAGGCGGACAGCCGCACGGTGACGGCCGTGGAAGTGCTGGGTGCCGAGACGCACCGGCTGGACCAGCTGGCGAAGGAGTTCGCCGACTTCGGCCGCCTCCCGGAAGGGCCCAAGAGCGAGGTGGATCTCGTGGACCTGCTGATGGACCTGGGGAAGAGCGCCGTGCCCCCCGACGTCGCCGTTCGGCTAAAGGCCAACGGCGAGCCCTGCAAGGTGCTGGGGCACTACGATCCGTTGCGGCGGGCCTTCGCGAACCTGCTGCGCAACGCGTCGGAAGCGATGCAGGGCTGCGGCGCGATCGACGTAGCCGTCACACGGGATGGCGGCGGTTTGGTTGTGACCATCGCCGATCACGGTCCCGGGGTTCCGGACGAGCTGCGCCAGCACGTGTTCGAGCCCTACTTCACGACCAAGCAGGACGGAACGGGGCTGGGGCTCGCGCTGGTGCGGCAGACGATCGAGGCGCACCACGGGACGATCACGGTCACCGATACGCCAGGCGGCGGCGCCACCTTCTCCATCGTGCTCTCCGCCACATGAGCCCGCGCATCCTGCTGGTCGACGACGAGACCAACATCCGCAAGATGGTGGGCGCGCTGCTCGAGTCCGAGGGATTCGAGACAGCGGAGGCCGCGAACGGCAGCGCCGCGCTCGCCACGGTCGAGCGCGGCGCGCCCGACGCCGTGCTGCTCGACCTCATGATGCCCGGCGGGCCGGACGGGCTCGCGACGCTGGAGCAGCTCAAGCGCCTCGCACCGGATGTGCCGGTGGTGATGATGAGCGGCAAGGCGAGCCTCACCGACGCGGTGCGGGCGACCAAGCTCGGCGCGTTTCAGTTCCTCGAGAAGCCACTCACGCCCGAGGGCGTGTTGACCACGCTGCGCGCGGCCCTGGAGCTGTCGCGCACGCTGGCCGAGAATCGCCGGCTGCACGAGGCGCTCGGGCACGCGGATCCACTGGTGGGCGTCAGCGCCGCGATGCACGAGTTGCGCGACCTGATCGCGCGGGTCGCGCCTACCGAGGTACGGGTGCTGATCACGGGAGAGTCGGGCACGGGCAAGGAGCTCGTCGCCTCGGCGATCCACCGTCAGAGCGCACGGGCCGGCAAGCCGTTCGTGTGCGTCAATAGCGCCGCGATTCCGAAGGACCTCGTGGAGTCGGAGATGTTCGGTCACGAGCGCGGCGCCTTCACGGGCGCCACGGAGCGGCGGGTTGGGCGCTTCGAGCTAGCCGACGGGGGCACGCTGTTCCTCGACGAGGTGGGCGATCTGGGACTCGAGGCGCAGGCCAAGCTGCTGCGGGTGCTCGAGAGCGGCGTGATCGAGCGGCTGGGGGGCGAAAAGCCGGTCACAGTGGACGTGCGCGTGATCGCCGCGACCAACAAGGACCTGGGGAAGGCATCGCAACAGGGGCAGTTCCGCGAGGACCTGCTGTTCCGCCTCAACGTGCTCCCGATCCGCATCTCGCCGTTGCGCGACCGGCCGGACGACGTGGCTCCGCTGGTCGCGCATTTCGCGGCGCGCCAGATAGCGCGCCTCGGGCGACCGGTGCGCTTCGACGCCGGCGCAGTCCACCTGCTGGGCGGCTACGGCTGGCCCGGGAACGTGCGTGAGCTCGCGAACATCGTGGAACGGCTCGCGATCCTCGCGACCGGCGATACGGTGACCGCCGACGATGTGGCGCGGGTCGTGCCGCAGGACGGCGCCCCCCCGGCGGCGGCCTCCGAGGCGTGGAGCGACGTGGCGCTGTCGGAGGCGCTCGACGGCTTCGAGCGGACGCTCATCGCGCGAGCGCTGTCGGCCGCCCGGGGCAACGTGGCCGAGGCGGCGCGCCGCCTCGCCACCGACCGCGCCAACCTGTATCGCCGCATGCGCCGTCTCGGGCTCGAGCCGCCGCGCACCGTGGGCGGCTGACGGTGCGCAGCGTCGCGCTCGCCGCCCTCTGTCTGCTCGGCGCCGCCGTCGCCGCGGCGCAGGACACGGCGATCGTGATCCAGCCGGAGAGCGCCGGCGCGATGGTCCAGCCGCCGGAGCTGCCCCACGCGGTCGCCGAGGAAGTGGTCCACCGCTACAACGCCGCGACGACCACGCGGCTCGTCGGGCGCTCGCGCCTCCCCGCCGGCAACGCCTGGCGCGGCGACGTCGCGGTGCGGGGCGGACCCGTCACCGTGGGCGGCCGGGTCGATGGCACGTTGCTCGTGATCAACGGCGACGCGGTGCTCGACACGACGGCGGTGATCACCGGCGACCTCATCGTGGTCGGCGGCACGGTGGCGCGCGCGCGGGGGGCCGCGGTCTCGGGCGAGGTCCGCATTTACCAGGAGCCCCTCGCCTTCCGCGCGAAGGGCGACGAGATCGCCCTCGTCCCTCCGGACCTGCGGCGCTGGTTCCGCAACCTCGGCGTGGAGAAGTCGTGGGGCACCGCGGACTCGCGCTCGTCGCTCACACTCGCCACGGGGGGCACCTACAATCGGGTGGAAGGGCTGCCCGTGGTGTTCGGGCCGCTGTTCGACTGGAAGCTGCACCGCAATGTGCGGCTCCGAATGGACGCGCTGGGGGTGTTCCGGACCGCGGGGGAGTTCACCGACAAGCGGAACGATCTGGGCTACATCTTCCGTGCGGAGCTGCGCTCCGGCGAGGTGCCGGCGTACGGCGTGCAGTTTCGCGCGTTCGACAACGTCGTCCCGGTCGAAGACTGGGGGCTGCGCAACGCCGAAGTGGGGTGGTCGGCGTTCTTGTTCCAGCGGGATTATCGCGATTACTACCTCAGCAAAGGCCTGGCGGGGCGTGTGTTCGTGCAGCCCGAGCGCGCCCTGCAACTCGAGCTCGAGCTGCGGCACGACTGGCAGCAGAGCGTCGCGGCGCGCGACCCGTGGACCGTGTTCCGCAACGACCAGGCGTGGCGTCCCAACCCGCCGATCGACGACGGGCACTATACCGCGCTCAGCAGCAATGTGAGCTTCGATACCCGCAACGACCGCGCCGACCCAACGGCCGGGTGGTGGCTGCGCGCCCGGCTCGAGCACGCGCACTCCCAGGACGTGACGCCGCAGGCCGGCGTCCCCGCCGCCGTGCGCCGCGCGATCGCCACCGACGGCTCTTACGCGTTCAGCCGCCTGTTCCTCGACTTCCGGCGCTACATGCGCGTGAGCCCGTCGGGGCGCGTCAACCTCCGACTCCTCGCCGGCGGCTGGGTCGGGGGGGACCCGCTCCCGCTGCAACAGCGACTGTCGATGGGCGGGCCTGATCCGCTGGCCGGCTACGGGTTCCACCACAGCGCCTGCAACCAGGACATCGTCGACCCCGCGTTCGCCGGGACCCTGGTGGCGGCGTGCGACCGGGTAATCCTGGCGCAGGCCGAGTACCGTGGTCACCTCTCGCTGCACTGGTCGTACGGCTCGTCGGCACCCGAGGACGAAGCGGTCAAGTCGTTGTTCACGCTGCAAGGGCCCGATCTCGTGGTGCTGGGGGACGCCGGGCAAGCGTGGCTGGTCGGCGGTGGACCGGGTCGGCTGCCCGCCAACCGGCTGCCGACGCTCGGCAGCTGGCTGGCCGATCTGGGCCTCGGGGTCGATTGGGGTGGATTCGGCGTGTATGTGGCCAAGGCGGTGACCGCCGGCGAGCCGCTGCGATTCACACTGCGACTCGACCACCGCTTCTGAGGTGAGGTCGGGCCTGGCGGTCCTCGCCCTGCTCGGCGCTGCGGCCGCCTCACCGGCCGGCGCGCAGTCGCCTGCGTTGACGGTCATCCTGCAAACCGGCGTCGCCCGCGTTCAGGCCACGGCGCTGCTCGCCGACGGCAAGTTCGTCGGGCTGATGCGCTCGGGGTTCCCGCTCCGCCTGCACTATCGTCTGGAGCTGTGGCGCTCGCGCTCGGGTTGGTTCGATCAGTTCGTGACCGATTTCCCTTGGGACGCGGTGGCCCGTCATGACCCGCTCGCCGACGACTTCGTCCTGCTGCGCAGCAGCGGGACGGTCGCCCGCTACGGCAGCGCGGACGACCTGGAGCGCGCGCTGGAACTCCCCTACCGTGTGACCTTGAAGCCCAAGGGCGCCGGCAATTTCTACTACGTGTGCCACCTCGACGTGACGACACTCAACGACACCGATCTGGAGGAGTTGGCGCGCTGGCTCAAAGGCGACGTGAGCCCGGCCGTGTCGGGCGGTGGCGACGTGGGCGGCGCGCTTTCGCGCGGCCTGCAGCGGCTATTGGTCCGGATTGCGGGGCTGCCGCGCCTCACCCTCGAGGCGCGGTCGGAGACGCTAACTCAGAGCGCCTCGAGCGCCGCCAGTACCTCGCCGCCGTAGAACAGCCGGATGTACTTGGACTGGATCGACGTGAGGCGCCGGACCGCCCAGGCGAGGTGCACGAAGTGCGGCTCCACCGGCGGCCGCAGCGGATGCATCCCGGCCTCTTCCGGCAAGAGGTTGCCCTTGCGGGTGTTGCAGGAGCTGCACGCCGTCAACACGTTGGTCCACGCGTTCGTCCCGCCGCGCGACAGCGGCACCAGATGATCCCGCGTCAGGCACTCGCGGTGGCGCAGCTCCGGCTGGCTCCGCCCGCAGAACTGGCAGCGGTAGTTGTCGCGGGCGAACAGGAACGTGTTGGTGACCTGGCGGCGGAAGCGGCGCGGCACGTGCACGAACTTGACGAGCCGAATCACGGCGGGCCGCGGGATCGCGAGGCGCTCGCTCCGCATGACCGAGCCGTCGGCTTCGACGATCTCCGCCTTGCGGTCGATCACGAGCCGCAGCGCCCGTCGCACGGGCACCATCGTCAGCGGCTCGAAGGACGCGTTGAGCGCCAGGCAGCGCACGGACCTCCC
>DATNOR010000178.1:0-8171 GCA_035601235.1 Gemmatimonadales bacterium | reverse complement strand
GCGACCGCGCCACGCTACCGGCCTCGCAACGCCCCCGGGCAGATTGGGGTAGTGAGTCCCCAGGGGACGTTGAACAGGTGCGACACTTGCAGCACGCGCGGCCAATGATGGTGAAGACGCTCTGCGTTCTGGCGCTCGGCGCGCTCGTCGTCGGCTGCCACCTCGACAAGCTGGTGTCCGGCTCGGGTGGCCCGCACCCGACGTCCACCGCTCCGCCCGTCGCCCTCGTCTTCATGGCGAGACCCCAGAACACGCCGGTCGGACAGAAGATCAATCCCGCCGTGCAAGTGAAGGTGGTGGACTCGGCCGGCGTCCCGGTCGCGGGCGCCGAGACGACGACCGTCGTCGTGAGGCTGGGCGCCAATCCCGGCGGTGCCAAGTTGCAGGGCGATACCAGCGCGCACCCAACGCGCGGCGTGGCGACCTTCGGCAACCTTTCAATCGATAAGGCAGGCAACGGCTATACGTTGATCGCGCACGTGTCCGGGCTCCCCGACACCACGAGCCAGCCGTTCAACATCACCCCGCCGCCGCTGACGACCGGCTCCATCACTGTGACCACCAGCACGACGGGGCTGGACCTCGACCTCAACGGCTACACCGTCACCGTGGACGACACGATCAACCAGTCGATCGCGACCAACAGTAACGGCGTGACCTTCTCGGGCCTGTCCGCCGGCAACCACCCGGTCGTGCTCTCGGGCGTCGCATCCAACTGCAGCGTCACCGGCGGGAATTCCCGCACGGCGAGCGTGACCGCCGGTCAGACGGATTCGGTCGCGTTCTCGGTCACCTGCACAGCCATCCCGCCCACTTCGGGCGATCTCACCGTGACGACCAACACGTCGGGCTCCGACCTGGATCCCGACGGCTACACCGTCACAGTGGACCAAGCCGCAAGCCAGCCGATCGCTACGACCAGCGGCAGCGCCACCTTCTCCGGCCTGCCGGCGGGCAACCACAGCGTGGCCCTTTCTGGGGTGGCGGCGAACTGCACCGTGAGCGGCACCAACCCGCGCACCGTGAACGTGGTGGCGGGCAGCGGCGGGTCCACGGCGTTCACCGTCACCTGCACCGCGATTCCTACCACGGGGAGCATCGCGGTCACGACCACCACCGGCGGCAGCAACCTGCCGTCGGGCTACACCGTCACCGTTGAAGGTCGAACTCAGTCGGTTCCGGCGAGCGGCACCGTCACGTTCGACGGCCTGAGCGTCGGGAATCACTCGGTAGGGCTCAGCCCGATCCCGTCCAATTGCAGCGTGAGCGGCGCCAACCCGCAGACGGT
Organism: Gemmatimonadales bacterium; assembly: GCA_035601235.1. Lineage (GTDB taxonomy): Bacteria > Gemmatimonadota > Gemmatimonadetes > Gemmatimonadales > GWC2-71-9 > AG41. The sequence goes on along the minus strand of DATNOR010000178.1, from coordinate 6,883 downwards.
CGCCGTCACAGCGGGCAATACGACCGCGGCGAGCTTCTCGATCTCCTGCACCGCGCCGCCGCAAGACCATGCTCCGGTTGTGGACGCCGGACCGGACCAGACGATCCTGCTGGCTTTGGGCTCCGTCACTGTTGACGCTTCGTTTACGGACCAGGACGGCGACGGGCCCTGGACCTGGACCATCGACTGGGGGGACGGTAGCTCCACGAATGGCAGTAAGCCGAACCAAGGCGGGTTCAGCGCTTCGCACTCCTACGGTCTGGTGAGGACGAACACCGTGACGGTCACCGTGACGGATGCCCACGGCCTGAGCGGATCAGACCAAGCGACGATCAAGGTCGTCGTTTCTCTTCCCTGAGTCGGGGCACACGGCGTCCCCGACGTGACGCGCCCGCTCGGGCCGGCGGCCACGCCGGGCTCGGCGGCTCTCGCGGGCACGTCACTCTCGGAGCCCCACGATTCCGGAAGATTCCGCAATTCCCCCAGATCCCTCACCCCGCCAGCGCCTTTCACAACCTCCCCCAACCTCCCCAACGGGGTGGCGGCGGTCGGGCGGGGCCTGGCACCGCTCTTGCGTTACAATCGGTGGGAGTCACCCTGATCAAGACCCCGCGCCCGAGTTCGGAGGAGCAGTGGAGCAGCGTCGTGCGCTGCGCGCGCACATGGTGCGTGCCGGCCTCGTGGCGAGCGGGATCGTCGCGGTGCTGGCCATCCGGCCCCAGATCGTACAGCCCGTCCAGTCGAGCGAGCGGGGTGCCCCGGCCCGGCTGTCGCCGCTCCGGCCGGGCACGGCGCGCGCGGCGGCCCCAGCGGCCCCTGCCCCCATCCCGGTACACGCGCTCGTCCTGTCCGAGCAGGCGCGCCGCTATCTCGAGCTGCAGTACCGCTCCTATCCCACGGAATTCATGGGTTGTATGATCGGCACCATCGCGCGGGGCACCGTGCTGGTCGAGCGAATCGCTCCGGCCGACGTGGAGCCTGCCCGCTCCACGCGCACGCGCGTCATGCCCGAGCAGAGCTGCGAGGCCGCGGGGTGGTCGGGCACTGTCGGCGTGGTGCACAGCCATCCGGACGGCCAGAACTGCTGGTATCACTTCCCGGGCACGTTCGTGGGGACCTCCGACGCGGCGTCGTTCGGGATGCAGCCGTACGCCGTGGATGCGATCATGTGCGGCGACCACCTCGTGTGGATCGGTCGCGACATGGCGGAGCAGCAACTGACTCTGCTCGATCCCCGCGGCACGGACGCCTCAGTCCCCTCGGGTCGCTGAGTGGCACGCAGCCTCAGGCTTCCCTATGGGCGACCCCCGCTGCGACTTCTACGATTGGGCCACACGCAAGAGCTGTCGGCGACCGGCGCGCTGGGTGACGCACCAGCGGTCACAGCGCACCGCCCGCCTGGAGCGCTATTATTGTGACGCGCATCGACCACCACGCGCCCACCCGATCACCGGGCCGTCGCCCGCGCCGCCACCCGCTTCCGACCGCTGAGCCCGGAGGCGCGCTCTGACTACGGCCAGGAGGGGAACGTGAGTCCCAGACGCTTCTGGGCCCGGCTGCGGGCCGCGTCCGACTACCCGCTGCGCCGCGGTGCCTGGTACCACGTGAAGAAGCTGGGGCCACGCGAAGCGATCGTGGACGTGGTGGGCGAGCGGGTGGGCATCCCGCGCGCCGATCTCGAGATCATGAGCCAACCGCCGCGCCGCTGGTCGGTGGTGCCGCGCCCCAAGGAGTCGAACCGCTTCCCCGGCGTGGCCGAGTACGGCGTCTGCCCCAACTGCCGCGAGCGCGTGCCGCTCACCGAGCGCATGAGCGTGCTGCGCTGCACCCGCTGCAACGGCGCGTTCGACGTCGCGTGGGAAGAGCAGTACCTGATGGAGAACTAGCCCTCCGTTTCTCTGTGGCGGCGCCGCGACATGCGGCGCCAGCGCCATCACCCAGCAACACTCCGTGCTCGCAACGCGTTGGATGCGCGCAGCATCGCGCCGCGTGATCTAGCTCACAACGGTGTTGGCCTCCGACTTGCTGAACGCACGCGATGCAGAGCGACTGCGACGTGCGGGCTGCAGCGTGTGGCGATGTTGCCTCAGAAAGGTGAGCCCTGTGCGAGCTGCACCCGTTCCCATTCAGGCGGCATTTCTCAAGCGAATCGGCGCTCCCGATCTCGCGCCGGCGACGAGCCCCTTGTCCACTTCCGTCGCGGCGGCCGCCGCCGGATGAGCGCCGGCAGCGTGGTCATCGGGTGTTTCCGCGACCCGGCCGGAGGCGCGCTCGTGGCCGGGGACGTGATCGTCGTGGTGGACGTAGTCCGCGCCACCACGACGGCCGTGACCGCGGTGGCGCAGGGACGCCGCTGCTTTACCGCGCCCAGCGTCGCGGCGGCGCGCCGCCGCGCCGCCCAGCTCGAGCAACCGCTCTTGGCCGGCGAGATCGGGGGCGTCGTCCCGGCCGGGTTCGAGCTGAACAACAGCCCGGCCGCGATCGCTGCCCGCAGCGACGTGGAGCGACCGCTGGTGCTGGTGTCGTCGTCGGGCACGCCATTGATCCACGCCGCGGCGCTCTCCGGCACGGTGTACCTCGGCTCGCTCCGCAACGCCCGCTACCTCGGGCTGTGGCTCGCGGAACGGCACGCCCGGGTGGCGATCGTGGCGGCCGCCAGCCACGGCGAGTTCCGCGAGGAGGATCGCGTGTGCTGCGCCGTGATCGCGGGCGAGCTGCTCGACGCCGGGTACACGGCCGAGGACGGCCCGACCGCCGCCCTGGTGCGCCGCTGGCGCACCGCCTCCCCCGACGCGTGGCTCGTGAGTAAGAGCCTGCACTACCTGCGCGCCAGCGGCCAGCTCGCGGATCTCGACTTCATCCTGGCGCATCAGGACGATCTGCCCGATGTGTTCCAGCTGCACCACGGCGAAGTGATCGCCGTCCCGTCAGGGATAGCGCTGCCGGCATGAGTCGCCTGCGCATCAACCCCTCGCTCCCGGTCGTGGTGCTGGGGTTCGGCTACGGTGGTCTCGGGATCGCGCGCAGCCTGGGTCGGCTCGGCGTTCGCGTTCACGCGGTGGATCCAGACCCGGCGGCGGCGGGCCTCGCGTCGCGCTACGTCCGGAGCGCCCACGCGTGGGACTTCGCGGGCGCGCGCGTGACCGACACGCTGGGCTTCTTGGACGACCTGGGGCAGCGTCTCGGGCCCGCGCTGCTGCTCCCCACGACCGACGCGACCGCCGTCCTCGTCGCCGAGCACTCGGACGAGCTGGCTCCACGATTCTTGTTCCCCCGGCCCCCGCGCGCGCTGGTGCGCCGGCTCACCGACAAGCGCGAGGTGTTCCGGCTCGCCCACCAGTTCGGCGTGCCCACGCCGTTCACGATCCTCCCCCGCTCGCGCGACGACGTGGAGCAATTTCTGGCGGACGCCCGGTTCCCCGTTGTCCTCAAACCGATCGACCCGACGCGCTTCGAGCGGCGCACCGGCCGGCGGTTGGCGATCGTGGCGACGCCCGACGCGCTGCTGTCCCACTACCTCGAGTGGGAGGACAGCGCCGCGCCCAACCTGATGCTGCAGGAGCACATTCCCGGCGGCGACGACGCCGTGTGGATGTTCAACGGCGTGTTCAACGAGTGGTCCGAGTGCGTGGCCGCGTTCACCGGCCGCAAGCTGCGCCAGCACCCGGTGTACGGCGGCACGACCAGCCTGGGCGTGTGCGAGCGCAACGAGCGAGTCGAGCGCCTCACCATCGACTTCATGTGGGCGTTGGGCTATCAGGGCGTGCTCGACGTGGGCTATCGCTACGACGCGCGCGACGGTCAGTACAAGCTGCTCGACCCCAACCCCCGCGTGGGCGCCACGTTCCGGCTGTTCGTGGACGAGCAGGGTTTGGACGTGGTGCGCGTGCTGTACTGCGATATCACGCGGCAGCCGGTCTGGCCCGGGCGCGTGCGTGAGGGACGCAAGTGGCTGGTGGAGGACCACGACCTGGACTCGGGCCTGGCACGCGTGCGCGACGGGACGCTTACGCCGCGGCGCTGGCTGGCCACGCTCGCCGGCGTGGAAGAGGGAGCGTGGTTCGCGCGCGACGACCTGCGGCCGTTCCTGCGGGTGGCGGGCCGCCTCGTCGCGCAGGCGGCGCGCGCCACCGGCCGGCGCATCGCAACGGTATTCCTCTCGCTGGTCGGGCGAGCGCTCGAGCCCAGCGCGGCCAACTGAGCCTGTCCTTGAAACGTCCGTTCAGTTCACCGTGAACGCGGCGCTCGTGTCACCAGTCACCGCACCGGCCGCGGCCGTGAGGGTGTAGCCGACGCCGGCACTGCTGATACGCAAGTCCGAGAAGGTCGCCAGACCGCCGACCGCCGTGACGGTGACGGTCCCACCCAGCGCACCGCCGCCCGCGTGCGTGCCGATGGCGACCGTCACCTTGCCCGTAAACCCGGTCGCGACGTTGCCGAAGGCGTCGAGCGCCGTCACCTGCACCGGCGGTGTGATGGTCGCACCGGCGGCCGTGTTGGTCGGTTGGACGGTGAACACCAGCCGGGTGGCCGCTGCGCTGGTGATGTTGAACTCGAGGCTCGTGACGCCGAGCAGTCCCGCGGAAGCGAAGCTCAGCGTGTAACCGGTCCCGGCCTTGTCGATGCTCAGGTCGGAGAACTTCGCCAGGCCTCCGACCGCCGTCACGGCCATCGTTCCGGAGAGGGTCCCCCCTCCCGGATTAGCCGCGATCCCCACCGTCACGACGCCCGTGAAGGTGGTGTCCAGGTTCCCGCCCGCGTCCTCGCCCCTGAGCTGAACGTACGTGTCGCCGATCGGGGTACCGGCAATCTCATTCTTGGGGCGCACCTGGAAGTCGAGGTGGCTCGCCGGCCCGATCAGCACCTCGAACGGCACGCTCGTCGCCGCGGGCAGCCCCGCAGCCGACGCGACGAGCGTGTAGCCGAACGCGGCCGCGTTCACACTGAGTAAGAGGAAGTTGGCCACGCCGTTCACCGCCGTGACGGTCGTCGTTCCCTGGAGCGCCTGACCGCTCGGGCTCACTCCCAGCTCCATGTGCACGTCGCCGGTGAAATCGGTCGCCAGGTTCCCGAGCGCGTCGAGCGCCCGCACCTTCACCGTCGGGCTGAAGATCGTCCCGCCCGTGATCGTGGTCGGCTGCACACCGAACACGAGCTGGGTCGCCGGCCCCGGCAGGATGGGGAAGTTGTTGCTCGCCGCCCTGCTCAGCCCGGTCGCAGTCGCCGTCAGCCAATAGCTTGGGCCCGTCTTCGTGATGCTCAGATCGCCGAAGCTCGCCACGCCGTTCACCGCCGCCACGCTCGTGGTGCCGCTGAGCGTCGCCCCACCCGGGTCACCGCCGAACGCCATAGTCACCATCCCCGTGAAACCCGGCACTGGATTCCCGGTGCGATCGAGTGCGAGCACCTGCAGGGCCGGCGTGATGAGCCGGCCGGCGACCGTCGTGGTAGGCTGAGCGATGAAGGTCAACTGCGTCGCGGTGCCGGGCGTGATGTCGAACGCCGCACTGGTGATGGCGCTAAAGCCCGCCGCACTCGCGGTGAGAGTATAGCCGACGCCGGTCTTGTTGATGCTCAGATCGAAGAATGTCGCCACGCCCCCGACCGCCGCCACCGGTATCGTCCCGCTCAGTGTCCCGCCGGCCGGGTTGCTCCCGAGCGCGACACTCACATTCCCGGTGAAACCGGTCGCCAAGTTCCCGAACGCGTCGAACGCCCGGACCTTCACCGCCGGCGCGATCTGGTGATCCGCCACCGTGGTCGTGGGCTGCACCCCGAATCCGATCTGGGTTGCTACCGCAGCAGTGATGGTGAAGGTGAAGCTGGTCGCCGTGCTGAGGCCGGTCGCGGTTGCCGTCAGCCAGTAGTTCGCGCCCGTCTTGGTGCTGCTCAGGTCACCAAAGCTCGCCACGCCGCCGACCGCCGCGACGCTCGTCGTGCCCCCGAGCGTCCCGCCCCCGGGATTGTTCCCGAACGCGACCGTCACCGTCCCGGTGAAGCCCGGTACCGGATTTCCAGCCTGGTCCAGTGCCGTCACGTGGACGGCCGGACTGATCGCGACGCCGGCGACGGCGTTGGACGGTTGGCCCGTGAAGGCCAGCTGCGTCGCGACACCGGGCGTGATATCGAAGGGCGGGCTCGTCGCGGGGCTGAACCCGCCGGCGCTGGCCATGAGCGTGTAGCCGGCGCCGGCCTTGTCGATGCTCAGATCGAAGAACGTCGCGACGCCGCTCACCGCGGCGATGGGGCTGGTGCCGCTCAGGGTCCCGCCGCCCGGGTTAGCGCCGACGGCGATACTCACGCTTCCCGCGAAGCTCGTCGCCAGGTTGCCCCAGGCATCGAGCGCCCGCACTTTGACCGCCGGCGTGATCTGGTGATCCGCCACCGTCGTCCCGGGCTGCACGCCGAACACCACCTGCGTCGCGGCTCCGGGAAGGATGCCGAAGTCGCTGCTGGTCCCTTTGTTGAGCCCGGCGGCCGTCGCCGTCAACCAGTAACCCGTGCTCGCCTTGGTGATCCTCAAGTCGCCGAACGTCGCCACGCCGCTCAGCGCCGCGACGCTCGTCGTGCCGGCGAGGGCCGCGCCCCCCGGGTTGTTGCCGAACGCCACCGTCACCGTCCCCGTGAAACCCGGCACCGGGTTCCCCGCGGGGTCGAGTGCCGTGACCTGCACCGCCGGGGTGATGGGCTGGCCCGCGACGGTGGTGGTGGGCTGCACCGTGAACAGGAGCTGCGTCGCCGTGCCGGGCGTGACGTCGAACGCCGCGCTCGTGGCCAGGCTGAGACCGGTGCTGGTGGCGGCGAGGGTGTATCCCGTCCCCGTCTGCTTGATGCTCAGGTCGGAGAAGGTGGCAATGCCCGCGAAAGCCGCGATGGCGCTCGT
>DATNOR010000177.1:0-10926 GCA_035601235.1 Gemmatimonadales bacterium | reverse complement strand
GTGATCTGCTGTGTGCCCTCGAGGCCGATCCGACGCCAGGTGTGCCCCGCGTCTGACGATTTGTACATCCCGTCGCCCAGCCCCTCAAAGAAGGAGTTGAGGTCACCGGTCCCGACATAAATCACGTTGGGGTCCGACGGTGCCACCTCGATGGCGCCGATGGACGAAACGCTCCTGACGGAATCGAAGATCGGATACCACGTTTCTCCCGCGCTCGTCGTCTTCCAGACGCCGCCATTCGGGGTGCCGACGTAGAACACGCCCGGCTGTCCAATCACCCCCGACACGGCGGACACCCGGCCCCCGCGGAACGGGCCGACGTTGCGCCACACCAGTGCGGAAAGGAGACGTGCATCGAGGGGACCCGATCTCGGTGCCGTGGATTGCGCGCTGAGCGGACGAGCCGCGAGCGTGAGGGCGCTCAGTATCAGCAGGGAGGTTGCGCGGTCGTTCAGCACAGGGCGTTGCATCACGACTTGCCGCGGCGACACCCGAAGACGCAGAAGTCAACCGGTTGGGCGACGCGCGCGCGCACCGCCTGAGCGTCACGGCAGGCCGGCCAGTAGGACACGCTCCGGATCCAGCGCAATGCCGCACGATCAAAGGCTGGATCCGCGTTCTGGACGATGCGCGCGGAGCTCTGATCGGGCGTGCCATCGGCCCCGACGACCACGGCCACGATCACCCGACCCTCGACGCCGAGATCCCGCTCGATCGGTGGGTACGTAGGCTCGGGAGCGCTCCGCAGACTGGCGCGCTCGGTGACCTGCGTCGTGTCGTAGACGGTGGAATCAGTGCTCGCGAGCTTTGCACATGATGTGGCAGGAGTGCCCAGGACCCTGCTGCGAGCGCCCCCGAAGGCGAACGCAACTCTGATCGCAAAGGTCGTCGAAGCACCGCTCACTCCAAAGGGACGCGAGATCGAGGGCGTGATGCTTGTTTCTTGACCGAGCACGAGGCCCACCCCGAGACTGAAAACTCCAAACGCCCCCGAATGGGAATCTGAAACCGAGCCCAACGAATTGGTGAACGTGCTGTTCGCGTTTCCAAGCGCGATAGACCCGGTGGGTATGATCTCGACCTGCGGAGCGGTGCCGTTTGCCACGACACCGGCCGCCAGACCGAACGAGAAATCGGTCTCACTGTAGTCCAAGCCGCTCCCATTGACATTCTTGGGGCCGCTCGCGAATACCGCTTGCGCAATCGGGCATAATTGAGCTGTACCGCGTTCGTTCAGCGGAACCTGGTAGCCAACAGCGCCCCTGATGGTGCGCGACGACGCGGCGGCGAAGGCATCGACGTCGATCGCTCCCAATTCCAGTTCCGCGAACGCGCCGGTGCTGCCAAGCGCCACTCCCGCAGCATACCATCTCGACTCGTCGCCCAACTGTCCGCGCACGAACGCCTGAACCGGTCGTCGCTGAAACGACAAGAAACCCTGACAGCGTTGCGCGGCGGCGAAGCGGCTCGCGAGCAGGCTGGCAAGAATCGCCACGACGGAGGCACGCGGCATATGCTGACCGCAAGAATACGGCGTGTTCCGGACATCGGATAGGTGGTTCGAGTCGTTGACAGAGCCTCGGGCGCCGTGCTAGTCTCGGCGCGATGACCGACCTGCCGTCGCTTCCGGCCTGGGCCAAGACGCTGCAGCGGCGCATTCGCCAGCGCGGCATCGACTTTTTCATCCTCACCGGGCCCGGCGTGCGCGACCTGCACTCGCTCGGCGCCCGGCGCTTCGGCACGATCGGCGACTGCCTCGCGCAGGTGATCTTGAACGACCGCTCGGCGATCGTCACCTACGACCGCGGCGCGGGGATCGGGTTCTCCGACCGGGACGTCGAGAACGACTTCAAGATGGTCCTGAAGGCGTACGACAAACTCGGCGGGACCAATCTGGCGCAAGTACAGCCGCGCGATCCCGACCGCGCGCTGCAGCTGATCGAGACGTACCTCCGTTACCAGCTCGCCGGGAATCCGCGCTTCTCGGCTGCAGTGATCATCGACTATGGAGAAACGGTGGCGCCCGCCGGCGAGCCGGGGCAGCTCCCGGCGGAGGATCGCGGCGCCATCGTTACGCTGCGCCGCTGGGCGAGCGAGCCGCTGTTCCTGCAGCGCAGTGTGACGTTCTGCCTGCTCGCGGAGACGACGGCGACACTCTCGGCCGCCCTGGTGAGCGACGCCCGCACGTTCGAAATCACGGTCCCCGTGCCGGACGAGCAGGAGCGCTATGCTTACCTCGCGGGGCGCGGCAGTCGCCCCGAGACGTTCGCCGTCGTGGACGCGCACCGCGTCGCCATCCTCACCGCGGGCCTCACGCGTCTCCACCTCGAGAGCCTGCTCGCCGAAGCCGAAGCGGGCGGCGCCCCGCTCGATCAGGACGCGCTCACCCGGGAAAAGAAGCGGTTGATCGAGGAGGCGAGCGGCGGCCTGCTCACGTTCATGACCAGCAAGGTCGGGCTCGACGCGGTCGCCGGGCACGAGGGCGCCAAGGCACAGTTGCGCGAGACGGCGCGGGCGCTGTCGCAAGGACGGCTCGACGTGGTGCCGATGGGCTACCTGATCTGCGGGCCGGTGGGGACCGGCAAGAGCTTCATCGTCCAGTGCTTCGCGAAGGAGATCGGGATCCCGGTCGTCGAGCTCTTGAACTTCCGCTCCAAGTGGCAGGGGCAGACCGAAGCGAATTTAGAGCGCGTCCTGGCGCTGCTCGACGCGATCGGCCCCGTCGCGGTGGTGGTGGACGAAGCCGACGCGGCGCTCGGTACGCGCGAAACGGGCGGAGCGGACTCCGGGGTTTCCGAGCGCGTGTTCGCCTCGCTCGCGGCCTTCATGGGCGACACGCGCCGCCGCGGCAAGGTGATCTGGTTCCTGATGACCAGCCGCCCGGACCTCGTGCCGGTGGACCTGAAGCGTCAGGGGCGGGCCGAGGAGCACCTGGCGCTGTTCCCGCCCGCGACGGTCGCCGAGCGCGCGCGGGTATTCGATCTGCTGCGGGAACGGCTGGGCATCGCGCTCGAGCCCGGGGTCGATGCGACGGCGCTGCTCGGCGAAAGCCGCGAGGCGCTCTCCGCCGCCGACCTCGAAGCGATTCTGGTGCGCGGCAGCCGGCGCCTGGCGGCGGCGGGCCAGACGACCCTCGGCACGACGCTGCTGCGCGAGCTGATCCACGACTTCCAGCCGCCGTCCTATCCGCTCGAGCTCGAGTACCAGCGTCTCATCGCGGCATTCGAATGCACCAGTCGCCGGCTGCTGCCGCCTGACCTGGTCGCCGTCCCGCCGGAAGCGATCGGCGCCCGGCTCGCCGAGCTGCGGGCGGCGCTCGGCAAGCCGGCGTGACGGTGCTCTAGGGCGTGCTCGCGCCCGCCTTCTGCTGCGCGTCTTTGCGCACCAGGGCGAAACCCACAGTGTTGAAATTGTACTCCGCCACCTCTCGGTACAGCTGCTTCGCCTGCGCGACGTCCCCCGCCCCTTCGGTCGCGACGGCGACCTGATACTTGATGTAGGGGTCGAGCAGGTTGCCCTGTCGCAGGTGCGCCGCCGCGTCGCCGTACTTGCCCTGATACAGCGCGATGAACCCCTCGAGCTGGTGCATCGGCTCGAGCTTGCGCGGGTTCGCGTCCGGCGCCAGGAGCTGTGCGATGCGGTCCGCCTGACGCTGCGCCGACCCGTAGTCCCCTCGCCGGGCCGCCCACCACCCGTCGAAGTAGGCGACGGTCGCTTCCTGGCCCCGCCGGAAGGCGGGATTCGCCGCCTCGTCGGCCTGTTTCATGAGTATGGGCGCGAGCTGCTTGAGCGCCTGATCCGCCGCCGGCTGGTTGCGAATATGAATCGCGATCACGGCGACGTTGCTCAACGCGGCGACCTTCGCCGCCTTGGGGTCCGGGACGCCCATGCCGTCGACCGACGTGACCAGCCGATTGAGCTCGTCGATGGCGGCACCTGGCTCCCCGGCATACACGCTGACATAGGCCCGGAACGGAGCGTAGGCGGCCCTTTCATTCGCCCGGCCCACGGCGATGGCGGAGTCGTAGTCGGCGCGCGCCGCTGGGTAGTCGCTCAGCAGCGTGTTGGCGTGGCCGCGTTTCACGAGCAGGATCGCGTCCTGCGGGTTCAACTGGTGGCCTCGCGCGTACTCGTCGCGCGCCTGCTCCAGGTGGCGTTGCGCACGGTACACGTCTCCCAGGAACGTGTGCGCTCCAGGCTCCTCCGGTGCGAGATTCTCCGCCGCCTGCATGTGCTCGAGTGCCTTCGTGAAGTCGCGCGGCTCACCGAACACGTACGACAGACCGAGGGTGGTGTGTGCGACGAACATCCGGGGCGCGAGCGCCAGCGCCTTCGCGATCGACGCACGAGCTTCCTCGTTGCGGTTCAACGCTCCCTGGACGCCGGCGAGCGCGAGCCAGGCACGCGGGCTGCCGGGATACTTCTGGACGAGCGCGTGCCCCAGCGCGAGCTGCCCGGTCAGGTCCTGGTCGAACCCTTTGCGGGCCATCTGGATCTGGAGCCGTTCCGCATCCGACGCGTCCGCGGCATGCTGCTCCGCGAGCGCGAGATTGGTCTTGAACTCCGCCAGCGAGTTGGCCGTGTTGGCGACATTCAGGTAGCCGAAGGCGAAGTTCGCATCCGCCGCGACGGCTTCTTTGAAATGCGCGTTCGCGTCGATGAACCGCGCCAGATCGAGCTCCCGCTGACCGCGGAGAAAATGGTCCCGGGCGACGCCCGAGGATGTCGTGATCGGATGCTCGATCACCGCGCTCGTGATGGGATCGAGCGCGGAGCGGGGGTCCTGCGCCGCGGCGCCGCCGTACCAGCCCCCGGACGCGAATACCGCCGCCAGGGCCGCACGCACGCACGCGTGCCTGAGACTTTGCATGGTCGCCTCCGATGTCGAAGTGCTAGGATGAACGCTGACGGCGGGCGACCGGGGGTCGGGAGCGTATCCTGAGGACGCCGAACATGCGCGGCTGTTGAGGGGGTCACAAGAGGACTCGCCGAACCTTGACAGCTCCTGGACAGCGCCGTGGCATCGTTGCCACATCCCCCGCCGCCTTGCCTCCACGTCGACGATCGGCATCGGTTTTGCCACCATGGGGTGGGACGATTCCCGGTGTTGCGCCCCCCCAACGTCGCCGTGGAGGTCCGATGAGACGACTTCTTCTCGCCGCATCCTTGCTCTTCGTGACCGGGTGCGAGGCGCCGCGCGAGGTCGCCGCGCCCGCCCGTCCCGCGTCGCCGCGCCTGCAGGCTAGCCTGGTCGACCCGGCGCTCACGAGCGCGCTCGCCGGCGCGGCGCTCACCGCTACGCTCGAGATCATCGTCAACTACGACGAGACAGTCACCACGCGCGACGCGGTCACCAGCGCGATGCTGAACCTCGGCGCGGGCGTGGTGCAGTTCAAGCATCTCGAGCTCGTCGCGGGGGTCGCGACGCCGGCCCAGATCAGCGCGATCGCCGCCGTACCCGGCGTCCAGGGAGTGTACCTGAACCGCCAGCTCCAGTACTACGGGCATGGCGGGGGCCTCTACGCCCTCATGCTGCACGAGAGCGTCCCCACGATTCGTGCCGACGCCGTGCACGCGTTAGGGATCACGGGAAAAGGGATGGGGATCGCGATCCTCGATTCGGGGATCGACGGGCTCTACAACCCGGACTTGGTCTACCCCAGCCACACCGTCCAAAACGTGAAGGTCATCTTCAACTTGAGTGACGTCGTGACGTTCGGAAACTCCGCCCCCAAGCCGCTCAAGCAGGGCGTCGACATCTTTGCAGAAAACCTGCCCAACAGCGAGACGTCGGTGGGTCATGGCTCCCACGTCGCCGGAATCACGGCGGGCCTCGGGACCGCTTCGGCCGGCTACTACACAGGGGTGGCGCCGGGCGCGCAGCTGCTGGGCATCGGTACCGGAGACGTGCTCTTCATCTTCTTCGCGCTCGCCGGATTCGACTACATCCTGGACCATCAAGCGGCCTACAACATCAAGGTCGTGAACAACTCGTGGGGCACGAGCGGCGCGTTCGATCCCAAGGATCCCGTCAACAAGGCGTCGAAGACGGTGCACAACCACGGGATCACGGTCGTCTTCGCCGCCGGCAACGACGGGCCCGATCAGAACACGCTCAACCCGTACAGCGTGGCGCCGTGGGTGATCGGCGTGGCCGCGGGGTGCAAACTCGTCAGCCCCGATCCGACCAACTCGGCCATCCACTGCGACGACCCGACCGGTCAGAACCGCGCGCCGATCCTCGCCGACTTCTCCTCGCGCGGCATGCCCGGCGACAAGCTGTACCACCCCGACATCACCGCGCCCGGCGTGCACATCGTCTCGACCCGCGCGTCCACCGGCACGGTGCTCAACGCCGCCGACGCGCCCCATGACTTCGATCTGACCAGCAGCTGCGCCATCAGCCAGGCGAACTTGCCGTACTACACCTGCGCGTCCGGCACGTCGATGGCGACGCCGCACGTCGCGGGGGTGGTGGCGCTGTTGCAGGAAGCGGCCGGCGGCACGCTCACTCCCGACCAGGTCGCCATGGCGATCACCCAGACGGCGCGCCCCCTGCCGGGGTTCGCCCTGTGGGAGGTCGGCACCGGCTACCTGGACGCCCTGGCGGCGGTCATGGCGGTCAAGAAGTAGCAATCCCCCACCGCTGCGCGCCCCGAGCGTTTCCCAGCGGGGTGCGCAGCGGGCTGGCACGATCCATTAATATTCAGTCGCCGGGCGTGACGCGGGACCGTTCCACCGGGTCTCCCTGCGGCCGTGGGCGTCCGGCTCACTCACCTGCGACGTTTTCCCGAGGAGATCACGGGCACGTGTGGTTGCTCGCGGTTCTGCTGCTCAGCGACAGCGCGTCCACCACGCGGGTGTTCAAGGTCTCCGTCGCCCCCACCGAGTCGCTCGCGGTGGAGGTGGCCGGCAGGGTCGTGGGAGCGCCCGTGGTGCTCGTCCCGGGCCTGTTTGGCTCCGCGTTCGGGTTCCGCAAGCTCGTTCCCCTGCTCACCGCCGCCGGCTACCGGGCCGTGGTGGTCGAGCCGCTGGGCATCGGGTCGTCCAGTCGTCCCCGCAAGGCGAATTACTCCCTTACGGCTCAGGCCGGCCGCATCGCCGCGGTGCTCGATACCCTGCGTGTGCGAGGCGTCTTGCTCGTGGCCCACTCGATCGGGGGGTCGGAGGCGTTCCGCCTCGCCTACCATCGCCCCGACCTGGTGCGGGGGCTGGTGTCGATAGAGGGGGGGCCGACGGAGTCGGCGCTCACGCCGGCGTTCAAACGGGCCCTGCGGTTCGCCCCCTGGATCAAGCTGTTCGGCGGAATCCGGTTGATCCGGCGCAAGATCCGCGGCCTGTTGATCGACTCGTCGGGGGACCCGACCTGGGTCACGGACGACGTGGTCCAGGGGTACACCGCGGGGGCGGCGCGCGATCTCGACGCGACGCTCAGGGCTTATCTGGCCATGGGCGACGCCCGCGAGCCGGAGAAGCTCGCGCCCCACCTGGCCGAGCTGCGCTGCCCCGTGCGGCTGATCGTGGGCGGGGCGCGCCACGACGGCGACGTGGGCGATCAGGAGGTGCGACTGCTGGAGCATACCCTCCGCTCGTTCGCCCTCGACTCGGTGCCCGGGGCCGGTCACTTCATCTATGAAGAGCAGCCCCGGGCGGTGCTCGCCGCCGTCACCCGGCTCGCGGCGAGCGTGACCGCGACGCGCGCTCCGGGGTCACAGTGACGAAGCCGTTCGCCCGTCCACCACTCGCCTGACAGGTTGGTCATGCGCATCGCCCTGGTCGCCGAGGACTACTATCCCCAGCTCGGGGGGATCCCGGAGCACGTGCACAATCTCGCCCTGCAGCTCAATGCCTGGGGCCACACCGCCACGGTCGTCACGTCCCAGATGGGCGACCATCGCGACGCTCCGTTCGTGCGCCGGGTGGGCAGGAGCCGGGTGATCTACGCGAACGGCGGCGTGTCGCGCATCACCACCGGATGGCGGCTGCGTCGGCGGCTGGAGCAGCTGTTCCGCGCCGGGCGCTACGACCTCGTGCACGTCCACGGCGGCCTTGCCCCCACGTTGGGGCTCGTGGCCCCGTTCGCGGCATGGCGGGCCGGGATTCCCGTGGTCGCCACCTTTCATTCGTGGTTCGCGCACTCGCTCGGCTGCCGGGTGTTCCGGCGCCCGTTCCAGAGGATCCTCGACCGCCACGCCGCGACGATTGCGGTGAGTCAGCCGGTGGTCGAGGCAAACGCCCGCTATTTCGACCTCCAGTGGGACATCATCCCGAACGGCGTGGACACCACCTTCTTCAAGCCCAACGGGCGCCGGCCCACAGACGCCCTCACCGACCATCCGCGGCTCTTGTTCCTCGGGCGGATCGAGCCCCGCAACGGCCTGGGCACGTTGCTCGAAGCCATGCCCCGGATCCTGGCGCGCTATCCGCGTGCAGTCCTCACCGTGGCCGGTGACGGGCCGTGGCGGCGCTACTACGAGCGGCGCGCACGGGCGGAGGGCCTGAGCGCGAGCGTGCGGTTCGCCGGGCAGGTGTTCGAGGACCGCCCCGCCTACTACGGCTCGACCGACCTGTACCTGTGTCCCACCACCATTGCGTCGTTCGGCGTCACGCTGCTCGAGGCGATGGCGTGCGGTACGCCGATGGTCGTGTCGGACAACCACGGCTTCCGCTCGGTGATCGCCGGCGGCGACGAAGCGGTCGTCATCCCCAAGGACGATCCCGCCGTGTGGGCGGAGACGACCATCGCGCTACTGGGCGATCCCGCCCGGCGCGAGGCTATGGGGCGTGCCGGGATCGAGAAGGCGCAGCGCTTCGCGTGGCCGCGGATCGCGCGTCAGGAGCTCGCGGTGTACGAGCGGGTGCTGGGCCGGACTGCCAGGCCGGTGCGGCCTCCCAGCCGCAGATCCTCCATGCTGGTCTCGACGACGCCCTGATCTAGATTACCGGCGATGCGCCAGCTCGCCGTCGTCGTCACCATCGTTTTCGCCACGCCCGGTCTCAGCGGGGCGTGCCGCGCCCGGCAAAACGCGCCGGCGTCGCAGGACATGGACGCGATGGACTCGACCGAGCAGCACGCGACCCTCGCGGCCCAGGAAGCGATGGGCGGACCCATGCCTGCCGACCCGCACATGACGCTCACGCCGCTCCGTCCCGGCAGCGTCGCCGACTCGACGCGCGCCGCTGCCATCGTGGCCCAGATGCGTGCCGCGCTCGGCAAGTACCGCGATGTGCGCGTCGCGGAGGCGGACGGCTTCCGGCAGTTCCTCCCCGGCGTGCCGCAGCCGGTCTATCACTTCACCAACCGCCGTTGGGCGCTCGCGGAGATGCTGCGCTTCGACCCGGCGAAGCCGACGTCGCTGTTGTACCGCAAGCAGCCGGGCGGGACGTTCGAGCTCGTGGGGGCGATGTACGCCGCGCCGGGGCGCGCGTCGCTCGACCAGTTGGACACCCGCGTCCCGCTGTCGGTGGCGCGCTGGCACGAGCATGTGAACTGGTGCGTGCCGCCCCGGGGCCAGGGCGGACGGTGGCGCGACACGCGTGAGGGCCGCCCGGTGTTCGGCCCCAAGTCGCCGATCGCGACCGCCCCGGCGTGCAGCGCCGTGGGCGGGCGGTTCCTGCCCCATATCTTCGGCTGGATGGTGCACGTGCTGGCGTTCGCGGGCGACGATCCGCACGTCATCTGGGGCGCCGGGCACGAGCACGTCCATTCGTGACGACCGAGCCTCCCGCGGTACGTTCCTCACGGTTGCGCCTCGGCCCGCTCGTCGCGGTGATGTTTTTCACCGTGTCGGGCGGGCCGTTCGGCTTGGAAGGGCTGGTGGGCTCGGTCGGCCCGGGCGTCGCCCTGCTGCTGCTCGTCGCCACGCCGCTCCTCTACAGCGTGCCCGAAACGCTGCTCGTGGGCGAGCTCGCCTCGATGCTCCCGGCCGAGGGCGGCTATTACCAGTGGGTGAAGCGGGCGTTTGGCCGGTTCTGGGGCTTCTGGAACGGCTGGCTGTCGTGGACCTACTCGCTGCTCGATATGGCGATCTACCCGGTGCTCCTGATCCAGTATTTGGGCTTCTTCTTGCCGGGGCTCGGCTGGGTCGAGCGCTGGCTCGTGGCGCTGGCGATGATCTGGGGAGCGACGTGGCTGAACCTGCGTGGAACGCGCGTGGTCGGCACGGCGTCGGGGTGGTTCGTGGCGGCGGTGCTGGCGCCGTTTGCGGTGCTCGCCGCTGTGGCGGTCGCCCGCTGGCTAGGGGCTTCCGCAACGCCATTCCCGGTAACGCCGTTTCACGCCGCGGGCACGTCCTTCCTGGGTGCCCTCGGCATTGGTGTGTCCCAAAGCATCTGGAACTACAGCGGCTGGGACAACGCCTCGACGATCGGCGGTGAGATCGAGCAAGCGTCGGCCACATACCCGCGCGCCCTGGCGCGCGCGCTGCCGCTCGTGACCGTCGTGTACCTGCTCACGATCGTTCCCGTGCTGGCGCTCACCGACTGGACGACGTGGACGGACGGCGCCTGGCCGGGGCTCGCCCGCGCGGTAGTGGGCGGATGGCTGGGGGTGTGGGTGGCGCTGGCGGGCATGCTGAGTGCGTTCGCACTGTTCAACGCGCTGCTGCTCGTGTATTCGCGGATTCCGCTGGTGTTGGCGCAGGACGGGCTCTTGCCTGCGGCGCTGGCGCGCACCGATGCGCGGGGCACGCCGCGCAACGCGGTGCTGGTATCGGCCCTCGTGTACTCGGGCTTCGCGCTGCTGCCGTTCGGCGGCCTGCTCGCGGGCGACGTGCTGCTCTACACGGCGGCGCTCGGGCTCGAGTTCGCGGCGCTGATCCGGCTGCGGCGCGCGGAGCCGACGTTGCGGGGCGCGTTCCGCGTGCCGCTCGGTGTACCGTGGCTCGTGGCGCTCGCGTCGCTGCCGCTGGTGGTGCTCGTCGCGGG
>DATNOR010000176.1:0-3815 GCA_035601235.1 Gemmatimonadales bacterium | reverse complement strand
CGTTGCCAGCGTCGCTCGAGCTCGGCGAACGCCTCAGGGGAGAGCACCGGGTTCATGAAGAACGAGCCGGCGGAGCGGGCATTGGGGTCGTCCGGATCGAGCACCATCGACTTGGCGCGGCGCAGGGCCAGCACCATCTGGCGTACCAGCCGCACAGCGTCCGCCGGTGCGGCGGCGTCGAGCGAGCCGGCGCGCGAGATCGCGTCGCGCAGCTCCGGATAGCGCACCCGCGGCGGGGCGTCGCGCTCGAGGCGCAGCGTGACGTCGAGCACCACGTAGCGGCCGCGGTCGCGCCGCTTGAACCGGCTATCGCGGTAGCCGAACTCGCATTCCGCCGCCGAGAACGTGCGGCGCTCGAGCGTCGCGCGATCGAGACAGGTGACGCGCACCAGCGTCTCGGCCACCTCCTGCCCGTACGCTCCGACGTTCTGAATCGGCGTGCCGCCGACGGTGCCGGGAATGCCCGACAAGCACTCGACGCCGGTCCAGCCGCGCTCCACCGCGCCGCGCACCAGCGTATCCCAGTCGGCGCCCGCTCCGGCGCTGATCTCGGGCGCCCCCCCCGGGCCGTCGCCCTCGCCAAACGCGATCCCTCCAATCGCGACCCGCAGCACGACGCCGGGAAAGCCCGCGTCGCCGAATACGACGTTGCTGCCCCCACCCAGCACGAACACCGCCAGGCCGCGCTCGCGGGCGTGCGCCAGCGCCGCGCGCACCTCGGACTCGCTGGCGCACTCCACGAAATAGCGCGCCGGCCCGCCCAGCTGCAGCGTGGTGTAGGGAGCGAGGCGCACGTTTTCGCGCAAATTCACGGATCCCTCGCGTTGTGGCGGTGGCGCGACGGGCTCTCATCGCAAACGCACTTGCACGGAATCTATGCCATGCCGACCTTCTCCCTCATGACCACGCGCCACCGGCCGGCGGCCGCCACCCCGGAAGCGACGGACAGTTTCCGTCTGCTGGTCGAGGGCGTGCGCGACTACGCCATCTTCATGCTCGATGGCGCGGGGCGGGTTCTGACGTGGAACGCCGGCGCGGAGCGCTTGAAGGGGTACCGCGCGGAAGACATCATCGGGAAGCACTTCTCCTGCTTCTACCCGGCCGATGCGGTGGAGGCCGGCAAGCCGGCGCGGATGCTCGCGCTGGCGGCGCGCAACGGCCGCGTGGAAGACGAGGGGTGGCGGGTGCGCCGGGACGGGTCCCGCTTCTGGGCGGACGTGGTCATCACGGCGCTGCGCGACCCCGACGGCTCCGTGATCGGGTTCGCCAAGGTGACGCGCGACACGACGGAGCGCCGCCGCGCGGACCAAGCGCTGCACGAGAGCGAGGAGCGGTTCCGGCTGCTGGTGGAGAGCGTCAAGGAGTACGCCATCTTCATGCTCGACCCGGCGGGGCGGGTGGCGAGCTGGAACGCCGGGGCCGAGGCGATCAAGGGGTACAAGGCGGAGGAGATTCTGGGGCAGCACGTCTCGGTCTTCTATACGGCGGAAGACGTGGCTGGCGGCAAGCCGCAGCAGCACCTCGATGCGGCCGCGCGCGAGGGCCGGGTGGAGGACCAAGGGTGGCGCCTGCGCAAGGACGGCCGCCGCTTCTGGGCGGACGCGGTCATCACGGCCCTCCGCGACCCGGCCGGCACCCTGATCGGCTTCGGCAAGGTGACGCGCGACCTCACCGTGCGCCGTCGCATCGAGGAGCAGCTCGCGCAAACGAATAGCGAGCTCGAGCGGTTCAGCTACTCGGTGTCGCACGACCTGCGGGCCCCGCTGCGCGCCATCAACGGCTACGCGCAGGCGGTGCTCGAGGACTACGCCACCGCGCTCGACGCCGAAGGCCAGCGCTTTCTCGGCATCATCCGCGACTCGGCCAAGCGCGGGGGCGAGCTGATCGACGCGCTGCTCAATTTCTCACGCCTCGGCCGGCAGCCGCTGGCCATGGAGCCGGTGGACCTGACGGAGCTGGCGCGCGGCGTGGTGGACGAGCTGCGCCGATCCGCCGGCGTCGAGGGAATGGAGGTGATCGTCGATCCACTGCCGCCGACCAAGGGCGATCGCACGCTGCTGCGCCAGGTGCTCGCGAACTTGATCGGCAATGCCTTCAAGTTCACTCGCGGCCACCCCCATCCGCAGATCGAGATCGGGGCGCGGCGCGAGGGACAGGCGGTCGTCTACTGCGTGCGGGACAACGGCGCGGGGTTCGACATGCGCTACGCCGACAAGCTGTTCGGCGTGTTTCAGCGGCTCCATCGGGCGGACGAATTCGAGGGCACCGGCGTGGGGCTGGCCCTCGCGCAGCGCATCATCCAGCGGCACGGCGGCCGCATCTGGGCGGACGGCAAAGTGGACGGCGGCGCGACGTTCTTTTTCACCCTCCCCGGCGAGCGTCCCGTCGCCTCATGAGCGCGCCGGCCGGGATTGCCGGGATTCCCGGCGGTCCCTATCCTAAGGCGCATGACGTACCCGACCCTATGGCTCCGGCTGTTGCGCTATCAGTCCAACATGATCCGACGAGGACGCGCGCGCCGCCGGCGGCGGGCGATGCGCTCGCTCGGCCGGGGCGTGGTCGTCTATCTGATGGTGGGGTTCGCGTTGCTGGTGATGGCGCTGATGTGGTGAGGGATGGGTCCTTCGCCGCCGCCCGGCAAGCCACGCATCCCCACGCCCAAGGTCTACGGCGCCAAGCCCCGCTCGCCCCAGGGGGCGTCGGGCGGCTCGAGTCCCGTTCTGGCAGGACTAATCGTCGCCACCCTGTACGCCGTGCTGTGGACCCTGCTGGTGTACGTGGTTCACAACCCTGTCAGCCTGGCGGGCTGGGGGGCCGGCGGTCTCATCGGGATCGCGCTTGCGCGGGCGGCGCGCGCGCCGAGCCCGTCGCTTGGCACCCTCGCGGTCGTGCTGACCGTCGGCACGGTGGTCGTCGCCAAGGCATTGATTCTCGCGTTCGCGCTCCGACCGATTCTCGTGGACGAGATCGTGCGGAATCCGGAGGCGACCCGGGCGGTCTATATAATCGACATGACCACCCATCGAACATTTTCGCCCGGCCTTCAGGCCACGCTCGACAACCTGACTCGCGCGCGCTCCGATACGGCGCAGGCGAACCTCCGGGTTGAGATGGCATTCGAACTAAACGACCGGATCCTGGCCGAGGCTCGGGCCCGTGACTCGGCGGCGACGCCTGCGGAGCGCGAGCGGCTGGTGCGGACGTATTCGGACCAGATCTTGGGGCGCGAAGGCTTCCTTGCCATGCTCGGGAGACTGTTCAGCTTTTGGGATCTGCTGTGGTTGGGGCTTGGTGTGTCGAGCGCGTGGAAGCTTGCGCAGAGTGTGACCCGCTGAACTATTGCCCCGGCGTCGACTTACCCTTTTCCGCCTGCTCGCGCTCCTCGCGCTCGCGCTCTTCGCGGGCCCGCTTGACCCGCTCCTGCCGCTCGCGGAGGGCCGCTGCTTGCGCGGCTTCGCGGGCCGCCTCGCGGGCTGCCCGGTCGGGGTCCACTTGCTGCTGGGCGAGTCTGGCGCGCTCCTGCCGCCGGCTGCGATCTTCTTCCGCCGAGGAGGCACGATCGACTTCCAGCGCGGCCTTTCGCCTGATGTTCATCCACGCAAGCAGAACAAACAGGCCGAACTGTGCGGGGAGGACAAAAATGAATGAGAGGGGGAACAGCCCCTTGACGGTCGCCGAGAGCGCAATGCTGGCGAGGGCCCACTTCCAGCCGCTCATGTGCTCGTACTCGGCGGCGAAGTAGAAGATCGACGCGAACCCCAGTCCGCCCAGGATTCCCATGGCGCTAATATGCGAAACGGGTGGCGGAGCGGCAA
>DATNOR010000175.1:0-22622 GCA_035601235.1 Gemmatimonadales bacterium | reverse complement strand
ATTGCTGTGCCATTTCTCAATCGCGACGACCGCCGCTGCCGCCTACTTTGCGGCGAGTCGCCGCCTGCCTGTCCTGCTGGAGCACGCCGTGGCCTCGGGCGCGGCCTACGGCGTGTTCGTCTACTTCTTCATGCAGCTCGTGGTGATCCCGCTCTCCGCGATCGGCCCGCGTCCGCTCACTCTGGGAGACGTGCTCATCGGCGTGGCCATTCACATCCCGTGTGTGGGCTTGCCGATTGCCCTCACGCTGCGCCGCTACGCCCCGGCGAGTCGGGTCGCGGATGTCGTGCCAGCCAGCGGGGAATAGTGGGCTGGCGCGCGACGGTGATCCCGGCCGCCCTCACGCTCGGCTCGCTGATGTGCGCTGACGCACGCACTCGCGATGGCACGGCCGATGTGCCGAATGCGGTGCGCCAGACGATCGACCGCGTGAACGCGGATTGGGTCGACGCCATGAAGCGCGAAAATGCCACGGCTGTCGCCGAGCCGTATGACGACGCCGGCGTGTTCGTGACGGCGACGGGGGAGAGCTTCGTTGGCCGGCCCGCGATCGCGTCGCTCATGCGGCAGCGCTTTGCGCAGGAAGGGCGCCTCGTCGATGGCGAGATCGTGCAGGATGGGCTGACGCAGGTGGGACGGCAGGTGTACGAATGGGGCCACGTCGATCTGCGCCTGCAACGAAGGGCCGAGACGCCCACGCAGGTGAAAGGCCGGTACGTCACGGTGTGGAGTCAGGACGCGGACGGCCGATGGAAGATCCTGCGCAATCTCTCGCTCCCGTTTTGACCGCCGGCCCTCGCGCCTCCCGCTCGAGGGAGGCCTCATGACGTCGTCATCCGATCTCACCCCGAATCGCATGCGGGACGCAGGGCCGCCGCTCGGACCTGTGGCCGCGGTGTTCGTATTGCTCTTTCTGGCCGGCCTGTACCCCGTCACCATATTTGGGGGGCGGCCATTTTTCCCTGGCCCCTGGGAATCCGCTGATACGATCGTCACGTTCTTTCAGGAGCGTTCCACGGCGGTGCTCATCTGCGCCGCCCTCCACTTCGGCGCGGCGATTCCCCTGGGGATCTTCACGGCTAGCGTCGTGAGCCGACTGCAGTTCCTCGGTGTGCGCGCGGCCGGCGCCACGATCGCCCTCTTCGGCGGCTTCGCGACCGCATTCACGATGCTCGCCTCGTCGTCGGTGCTCTGGACGCTGGCCCAGCCGGGGATCGCCCAGGACCGAACGCTGGTGCACGCGTTCTATTGGGTGGACCAGGTCTTGGGTGGATCCGGGTTTTCGGTGCCATTCGGCCTGCTGATCGCGGGCGTCGCGGTTCCCGCCGCATCCTCGAAACTGCTCCCCAAATGGATCGTCGTGACCGGCTTGGGTCTCGCCGTCTGCGGTGAATTGAGCTGGCTCAATCTCGTCACGCCACGGGCGCTGTTCCTGGTGCCGCTGACGCGGTTCTTCGGATTCGCGTGGCTCATCGCGGCGGGATTTGCCCTGCCGAATACGGTCGAGCGCCGTGGCCGTGCAGCGTCCGCATGAGCGTTCGTCGCCCGTGGCACCGGAGCGGTGGGGAAGGCCCCGCGCCAATTCTGCTCCGCGCTGGCTGAACGTGCGCGACGCGCGGCCACGCCGAGTCCATTTTTTGTGAAAAGCGCTGAGACCACGCAGCTTGCGCGCCGTTCGAAGACACAGACCGTTTCCCTCCAACCGCTACCGCGCGCGGCATCGCCGGATGAACAGCCTCCGAGGGGATACGCATGGTCACTGACCTGCTCCTCAGCCGAGTGACCGGTCCGACGGAGGGCGTGGCCAGCAGCGAGTTGCTCACTCCGCTGTACAGAAAGGACTCAGCG
The DNA here is from genome assembly GCA_035601235.1 of Gemmatimonadales bacterium. Taxonomy (GTDB): domain Bacteria; phylum Gemmatimonadota; class Gemmatimonadetes; order Gemmatimonadales; family GWC2-71-9; genus AG41. The sequence goes on along the minus strand of DATNOR010000175.1, from coordinate 20,774 downwards.
ATGACCAAGATGCGTACGATTCGCACGGTGATCGTCGACGACGAGCCCGCTTCCCGTAAAGGGATGCGGCACCTGCTCGCCGCGGACCCCGAGATCGTGGTTGTGGGGGAGTGTTCGAACGGGCTTGAGGCGGTTGCGGCGATTCGTGATTCCGTCCCCGACCTCGTGTTCCTCGACGTCCAGATGCCGGAGCTGGAGGGCTTCGACGTGCTGCGCGAGGTGAGTGGAGAGCGAGCGCCCACTGTCGTGTTCGTGACGGCCTGCGAGCAGTATGCACTGCGTGCCTTCGAAGCGCGTGCCGTCGATTACGTCGTCAAGCCGTTCACCGACGAGCGGTTCCGCCAGTCGCTTCATCGGGCCAAACAGCAGGTGCGCGGGGCGTGGCTAGAAGAGCTGCCCCAGGGTCTTTCGGCCCTCCTCCCGGAGCGCGAACCACGGCGGCCGCGATATCTGGATCGGCTGGCGGTGAGGTGCGGGGGCAAGGTCACGCTCGTTCCCGTGAGGGAGATCGAGTGGATCGACGCCGAGGGCGACCGTGTGCGCATTCACGCAGGCAAGACGTGGCATCTGCTGCGTGAGACGATGAAGAACCTCGAGGACCGGCTCGACGACGCCCGCTTCGTACGAATCCATCGGTCGACCATCGTGAACCTGGAGAAGGTCAAAGAGCTGCAGCCGTTCTTCCACGGCGAGTACGTCGTAGTGTTGCACAACGGCGCCACGCTCAAGCTGTCCCGGCGGTACCGGGATCGCCTCGAAGCTCACCTCGGTCGCTCTCTCTAAGGCAGCTGCTCCCGACCAAGCCTGGTGCGCACGCACGAGGCTTGGTTCGTGGGCCTCGCCCGCTGGTGACGCGCCCAGGCCCGGTTGTCGTGGTGACTCACCCGCTCAACGTAAATCCGTAGCGCCTCCTGGAACGATTCCACACCATGATGGTGAGAGTGGCAGTCCGTCCCTGCCTTTTTTCAGGAGGACCCATCATGCACGTGTGCGTTCGAACCATGCTTGTTGCGACCGGGCTGTGGGTGTGCGTCGCCCCCCACGTGCCGGCGCAGGAGCCGGTGACCATCACGGGCAAAGTCACCAGCGATGCCGGCCAGCCCCTGGGGCAGGTCGAAGTCGCGATTCCGTCCATGGGCCTGGGCGGGCTGAGTAGGGACGACGGCAGCTTTACCGTCGTCGTGCCAGGGGCGCGGGTCTCGGGGCAGACGGTGATGCTCGTTGCCCGGCGCCTGGGCTACAAGTCGCAGAGTGCCCAGGTCACCCTGACGTCGGGCGGGGGAGGCGTCGCGCACGACTTCGTGCTCGCGGCCAACCCGCTGCAGCTGGGCGAAGTGGTGGTCACGGGCGCGGGGACGAGCGCGGCGGCCAACGCCCTCGGCAGCGTCCGTAACAACGTCGCGGCGGATCAGATCGAGAAGGCGAGCGAGACGAACATGGTTGAAGCGCTCGCGGCCAAGGCACCGAACGTGACGGTGGTCCAGCAGTCGGGAGATCCGGGAGCGAGTTCCTTCATCAACATCCGCGGCATCAGCACCCTGCTGGGGAATAACCAGCCGCTGTTCGTCATTGACGGCGTGCCGTCCGATAACTCGACGTACTCTACGTCGAACTTCAACGCTCCGGACGACGCCGGCGGGACGATCTCCCCGGGCGGCCAGACGGAGGGGACGGTGGCAACCAACCGGGCGGCCGATATCAATCCGAACGATATCGAGTCGGTCGAGATTCTAAAGGGTCCGGCCGCGAGCGCGATCTACGGGGCGCGGGCGGCGGCAGGGGTGGTGCTGATCACCACCAAGTCGGGGCGGTCCGGGCCGACGCACTTCACGTTCCGCTCCTCGACGTCCTTCAACGACGTCAACCACACGTATCCGCTGCAGACAGCCTATGGGCAGGGTACGAACGGCATCCATGCCGACACCTCGTTCGGTGGCGCATGCGACACGCCTGGGACGTCGAGCTGCGCGCGCTCGTGGGGCCCGCCTATTCCCGCGGGAGCGGCGGTCTACGACCACGCGAACGAGATTTTTCAAGTGGGCCACACGCTCGACAACGGGTTCACGGTCTCGGGTGGAAACGACCGGACCACGTTCTATCTGTCGGGTGACTACAACCACGACCAGGGCGTGATCGTCGGGCCGAACAACGAGTTCAACCGCAGCACGGTACGCTTCAAGGGCACGCACCGCGTGATCGACAACTTTAAGCTCGGCGCGGACCTGTCGTTCGCCGATACCCGCGCCCGCTTCACGCAGCGCGGTAACAACACGAACGGCGTACAGATCGCCGATCTCCGTAGCCCGCCTGACTGGAACAACATGCCGTATGTGGTGCGGACCAACGCCGGGGTGCAGGAGCGCAGCTACCGCCTTCAACACCCGACGGACGCCTCCCTGTTCGACGACCGGACCTTCGACAACCCGTTCTGGGTGGCATACCAGCAGCTGAACTCGGCGAACGTGGGGCGCGTGTACGGCAACGTGAACGCCGAATACCTGCCGGTGGCGTGGTTGAAGGTGAACTACACGCTCGGCGCGGACTACTGGACCGACGAGCGCCTTGAGGGCTGCCCGGTGAGCTCAGCTTCGCCGTGTACGTTCGGGCGCGTCGTCGAAGGCAAGATCGTCAACTACCAAATCGACCATAACCTCACCGCCACGGCGAACTACACGATCAACCCCGACCTGGGTGGGACGATCACGCTGGGCCAGAACCTGGACGCGCGGAACAACCGCCAGCTGGGGACGGTGGGACGCAAGTTGGTGGCGCTGCAGCCGTTCAAGCTGTCGAACACGGTGACCGAAGACCCGTCGCTTGACCAGGAGACGGAGATCCACGACGCCTCGTGGTTCGGGCAGGCAGGGCTGGACGTAAAGGATCAGTTGCACCTGATCGCGGCGCTGCGCAATGACGGCTCGTCGACCTTCGGGGCGTCGAATTTGCGGAGCTGGTTCCCGAAGGCGAGCGCGGCGTGGGAGTTCACGAAGGCGATCGGGGAGCAGTCGTGGCTGTCGTACGGTAAGGCGCGCGTCGCCTACGGCGAGGCGGGCCAAGAGCCGCTGCCCTACCTCACGTCTGCCACCTTTACCAACGCCCTGGTCGGCGGCATCTCGCAGGGCACCGGGAACACCCCGACGCAGAACGGGATCGGGGGCTTGGTGACGCGGTCGGAGCTGCGGCCGGCGCAGACGTTGAAGCCGGAGCGCTCGAAGGAGTTCGAGGCGGGGTTGGACCTCGGGTTCTTCAAGGACAAGGCCGACGCCAGCGTGACCTGGTACAACAAGAAGTCGTCGGACATCATCCTGCTCCAGCCGCTCAATCCGTCGATCGGCTACTTCCGGGAAGGGGCGAACGCGGCGTCGATGCAGAACCGCGGCTGGGAGGTGTCGTTCAACGCGCGGCCGCTGCAGAAAGCGGAGTACGGGTGGGAGGTGGGGCTGCAGTGGGCCCGGAACCGGAACAAAGTGCTGTCGCTCGGCGGGGAGCAGTTCATCTCGATCGGGGACTTCATCAACCAGGTCGCGATGGTGGGCCAGCCGATCGGCGTGTACCTGGGGAGCGGGTTCTACCGCTGCGGCCTGTCCAGCGATGCAGCGGTGCCGGAAGCCGGTGGCCCGACGATGGTGACGCTCTGCACCGGCAAGCCCAAGGGCGCGCTGTACATCGGCAGCGACGGCTATCCGTTGCAGGATCCGGACCCGCGCATCGTGCAGGATCCGAACTACAACTGGACCGGCAGCGTCCGGTCGTCGTTCCGCTACCGCAAGCTACAGTTGTCGGGGTTGGTGGACATCCGCCACGGCGGGCAGATCTGGAACGGCCCCAAGGGCGCGCTGTGGAGCTACGGGACCCGCGGGGACACGCAACAGCGGGCGACGTGCACCGATCGCAACGACCCGACTTCGTGCACAGGGAACGACAAGATCTTCGGACAGGGCGGCTGGTACGACGGTCCGGTCGTCGGCCCCGGAGCCGGGCAGACGGTGCACATCGGCGAGTACTTCTATCGCAACGTGGTGGCGTGCCCGTTCATCGGGATCGACGAGCCGTGCATCGAGGATGCCGGCTTCGTGAAGCTGCGCGAGGTGTCGATCAGCTACACGCTCGACGCGCCGTGGGTGCAGCGCTCGCTCGGCTTCTCGAGCATCGACCTCCGGGTGTCGGGCCGGAACCTGAAGACCTGGACGAACTACACCGGGTACGACCCCGAGACGAACCTGGGCGGCGCCATTTCGGCCAACGCCGGCGCCGGCGGCGTGGACTACTTCAACAATCCGCAGACACGCTCGTTCGTGTTCTCGGTCACCTTGAACCACTAACCCCGAGGAGAACGACATATGCGTCGCAACATGCATGTCGCGCTCGCATTTCTGGGGCTGCTCCTCGGAACAGCGGGGTGCGACAGCTTTCTGACGGGCGACAAGCTTTCCCAGGACCCGAACCTGCCCACGGCGGCGTCGGCCCAGCAGCTCTTCGTCGGCATACAGGCGGGCCAGTTCGCGCTCCAGGAGGGCACTATCGCCATGGTGATGTGCGAATGGGTCCAGTCGTGCTCCGCCGGCAACAGCCGCTTCGTGCAGCAGGCTGCGCAGTACGTGATCGGTGAGACGCAGGGCATCGGCATCGGTGACTGGATCAGCGCGTACGACGGTGGCGGCTTGATCGATATCAGGAGCCTCGAAGCAGACGTGGGCGCGGTGAACGATTCCGTCTGGCTCGGCATCGCCCAGATCTGGGAAGCATTCACAATGGGCACGGTGTCGTCCACGTGGGGTGACGTGCCCTATAGCCAGGCTGTCTCCGGAAAGACCGACCCGGTGCTCGACGACCGGTTCGCGATCTTAGGCGACCTCCAGACGTTGCTGTCGACGGCTATCACCAACTTGGCGGGCTCAGGCACCGGGCCGGGGGCGAGCGACCTGGTGCTCGGCGGCGATAAGGCCGCGTGGACCAAAGTCGCGTGGACGCTCAAGGCGCGCTACTACATGCACACCGCCGAGTCGCTCGGCACGCCGGCCTACCTGGCGGCGATCGCCGCGGCGACGAATGGCATCAGTGATGCGACGGGGAAGAGCGACTTCGCCTCGTTCCACACCACCGCGACCTCCGAGCGCAACATGTGGACGCAGTTCCAGACCGGTTCGGGCTTCGGCACGGACCTCGAGGGCGGCAAAGCGCTGATAGACATCCTGAAGGCACGTAACGACCCACGCCTGGCCAAGTATTACTGCAAGGCCACCACGGCGGCGTGGAAAGCGAAAAGCCGGTATCTCAAGAACGGTGCCATCCTCGATCCGAACGGCAACATGGAACAGGTCACAGCGATCGTGGACACGTCAAAGAACTTCTCGGGTAGCACCCAGCCGACGTGGCCGACGACGGCCGGCACCACCACGGTGGACAGCGACGTGACGTGGATCAACCGCGGGTTGCCCTACGTCGGGGACGATTTCAACACCCCGCCGCCGCCACCGGTGTCGCAGTTCAATTGTCTGCCGCCGCGCTTCGCGCCGGACGCCCGGATTCCGTACGTGAGCTACGTGGAAAACGAGCTGATCCTCGCCGAGGCGTATAACAAGACCGGGGATGACGTCGACGCGCTGCTGCACTTGAACAACGCGCGGGCGACGGTGCCGCTAGCGGCGTTGGCGGGCATCACCGGTGCGGCGCTGCTCGACTCCGTCATGATTGAGAAGTACGCGGCCATGTTCCAGAACATCGAGTCGATCAACGACTATCGGCGGACGTGCATTCCGGCGCTCGTGCACTCAGCGAACTCGCAGGGATTCCAGAACGTGCCGGGGCGGTGGTTCTATCCCCTGAACGAGCGGAACGTGAATCCGAACGTCCCCCTTCCGAGCATCCAGCTCGCAACGCACGGCTTCCGCAACAAGGGAGACGTGCACGCGTGCGAGAACGACAATTCACCGTAGGTGTCGGAGGCCGGGGCGTGTTGACCGGGGGAGGGTGGATTGGCTCTACCTGTCGGACCTGCGCATGGAGATCGCGGACACCGATGCCCAGGACTTCCGAGACGACTTGAAGCGAGAGGAAGCGGTGCTCAAGCGGCTGCTCGAGCAGCCGCGGGACGTCACAGCATGATCAGCCCGCGCCGCAACCCGGTCGCCACAGCCTCGGCCCGATTCGCGGCGTCGAGCTTGTCGTAGATCGCCGCGAGGTGGGTCTTCACGGTGTGCTCCGACACCCCGAGGCGCACGGCGATCTCCTTGTTGACGAGCCCTTCGCCGAGCAGCGTCAGGATCTCCCGCTCCCGCGGCGTCAGCGTGCCGCCGCGACCGTCCCCAGCGTCACCCTCGAACAGCGCCGGCGCGAGCCCGGCCGACACGGAGGTCAGGCCAGCCGCGGCCCCGCGAATGGCGGCACCGATCTGGGCCGCAGACGCGTGGGGCGGCAAGACGGCACGCGCCCCGGCCCGCAGCGCCCGCGCGGCCGCCGTGCGGTCCAGCTCGTCCAGCAGGACGACAAGCGGCGTCGCATCGTGCTCCGGACCGCGCTCGAGGCGGAGTGGCAGGGGCAGCTGAGCCTCGGCTCCGGGACCGAGCAGGATGACATCCGGACGGCTCTCATCGTCGATAAGCACTAAGCCCGCATCCCGAGCGACGACGCGCTGCAGGTCGCGGCGCGCCCCCGACTGCGGCGACACCACCAGCACCCGTATCACGCTGCCGCCGGCGCCTGCGCCCGTCGCAACCACGACTGGACCAGCGCCGCCGGGACGGCGAGCGCCAGGCCTCCGTGCATCATCGTGTTGATGCCGATCAATCTGCCGCCCGCGTCGGCGAGCGGTCCCCCGGAAAAGCCGGGCGCGAGGCGCAGGTCCGCCCGGATCCACGGTGGCGTACGACGAGCGCGGTCGCCGCCGGTCGTGTGGATGATCCCGAGAGTAGCCGCGCCGGTGAGCTCTCCGGGATGTCCGATCGCGATCACCAGCTCACCCACCCGCAGCAGGGGTGCGCCGCGGATCTGCGCAACGCCGGCGGCCGGGCGCACCTCGAGCTCCAGCGCGGCGAGGTCGCGCCTCCGGTCGCGCGCCACGACCCTGGCCTGTGCCACCGCGCCGTCGCTGAATTGGATCGTCGCCTGAGCGCGAGTCGCGACGTGTGCGTTGGTGATGACCAGTCCGCGTGTGTCGTCTCCCCCCCCAGGGTCCCACAGCACGCCGGCACCGGACGCCGCCGCCCCGCTCGCCTGCACCCGCACGGTCACACGCCGGAGCGCCTCCACTGCTGCGGCCAGCTCCTGCGTGACGCCAGTCAAAGGCGCCGTCATGCCGCGCGCGGCTCCGGCCGTTGGCCCGGCGTCACCTGAAGCGTCTGCACCTGTCCTCCGCGAATCACCATCGCTGCGATTGGCCGTCCCACTCGGTCCCCGCCCAGCTGGGCCAGCACGTCGGTCGGGTCGCTCACGTCGGCGCCGTCGAGCGCGAGCAGGACGTCGCCCAGCAAGACCCCGTCGCGATCGGCCGGCCCGCCCGGCTCCACACTTGCGATCAGCAGGCCGACGGTGTTTTTCAGGTCGAGGCGGCGGGCGAGCGACTGGGGCACCCGCACCGGCTGCGTCCCGATCCCCAGATAAGCGCGGCGGATGGTTCCCCGTTCCAGCAGCTCGCCGACCGTCCGCTCCACCGTGGCGACGGGAATGGTCACCGGCGCTCCGCGGGCCAGCCCGGAGCTGTTGATCCCGAGCACGCGGCCGGCGGCGTCAATGAGGGGACCACCCGAGAATCCGTCGTAAATCGACACATCGAGACGGAGCAGCGAGTCGATCTCGCCCCCCCGCCAGGTGCGCCACGCGCCGGCCACGCTGCTCACCACCCCCCAGCTGGCCGTGAGCCTTGGTCCCGGCCGCCCGAGTGCGATCACGAACTCCCCCACGCTGGGCGACGGGTCGAGGCGGAGATGCGCGGTCGCCAAGCTCTGGCCGGCGAGCCGCAACACGGCCAGGTCCGTGCTCGGGTCTCGCCCGGCCAGGGTGACGGGTGCGGTGGTCCCGTCAGGCAGGGTTACGGTGATGTTCTCGTCGCGGTTGATCGTGTGATTCGTCGCGACGATTACTCCCTGGCGCCAGTGGACGCCGCTCGCGGGAATGCGGCGCCGGGCGTGGATCGCCACGACGGCGCGGCCCCCCGCCTCGACGGCGGTGGCGAGTTCGTTCGATAGGGATTCGAGCACTGTGGTCATTGTGCACCTCAATGAGGAGCGCGGAGGGCACGAGCGCCCGCCCGGTGGGGGACAATGTCGACGGGCGCGGCTGTGCGGCATCGGCCGAACGGGGGAGGACCCGGGTCCGAGACCGCGGATCGTAACGAACGGTCAGCGAATGTCGGGTTTGGACCGCCCCATTCGTCGACATAGTGGCCGGCGCACGCGGGCGATGCGTGCTCGGGAACGTTGCGGCTTGACGGTGCGTTACTCGTTCGACAGTTATCTAACTATGTACGTCGAACGAGGCAGGCAGGGTCGGCTGGCGCCGGGGCAGTTCGAGCGCATCGCGAAGGCGCTGTCGGATCCGCGGCGGTTTGCATTGCTCGAGGCGATCGCGAGCAGCGCCGAGTGCCCTTATCACCAGTTGTGTGAGGACTTTCCGGTGACGAAGGCGACGATCTCGCATCACCTGAAAGAGCTGGTGCAGGCGGGACTGGTCGATGCGGAGCGCGCAGGACAGTTCGTGAACACCCGGGTGCGTCGCGACGTTATGCGAGCATACGCGGCGGAGCTGCTGCGCCGCGTGGGAAGCGAGCGAAACCGCACCGATTGAGCGAGCGTAACGGCACGGTCACGGTGCTGTCGTGGTCAGGTGTCAAATAGTTGTACAACTGTCTTACAAGCTCCAAGAACCCCAGGGAGGTCGTTGCATATGCCCAGTCGCATTCTCGCAAGTCGGGATTGGATCCGCTCAGTGGCGCTGGTCGGGACGGTGCTCGTGACCGGGGTGGCGCTGGCCGCGTGGAAGTCCGCGGCCGCCCGCGCTGCCAGCGCGGCCGCCGCGCGGCAGCCCGAGCCGATCGAATCGGTGAACATCGCGGTGGCCAAAGAACGCGAGTACCGGCCTACGACGACATCGGTGGGCACGGTGCTCGCGCTCGAGTCCATCACCCTGCGTAACGAGCTCGCGGGCACGGTTCGCAAGGTCGCGCTGGTGCCCGGACAGGTGGTCGAGGCCGGCACGGTGCTCGTGGGGCTCGACGTGTCGGTGGAGCAGGCGGAGCTCGACGCCGAGACCGCCCAGGCCGATCTGGCGGCGACCACGCTCGCGCGCCTCGAGCGCCTGCTTCAGGCGCAGGCCGTGTCGCAGGAAGAGGTGGACCAGGCACGAGCCGCGCGCGACGTCGCGCTCGCGCAAATCGAGCGCACCCGCGCCGTCATTGCAAAGAAGACGATCCGCGCGCCGTTTCGCGCCCGCGTGGGGCTCACCGACGTGCATCCGGGCCAATACCTGAACGAGGGCACCGAGCTCACGACGCTCCAGGGAGTCGATGCGGCGGCCAACGTGGACTTCACCGTGGCCCAGGCGGTGGCAGCAGGATTGCGCCCTGGCCAGTCGGTGACAGTGTTCGCCGGTGACAGCCCGACCACGGCCCGGATCGCCGCGGTCGATGCCCGTGTCGATCCCACGACCCGGAACGCCCTGGTGCGGGCGCGGATCTCCGGCCATGCCCCGGCGCCCGGCGCGTCGGTGCGCGTCGAGGTCCCCGTGGGGCCGCCGACCGCCGCTGTGGCCATTCCCGTGAGCGCCCTCCGCAAGGGACCCAGCGGCGATCACGTGTTCCTGATCGCGCCCGACTCCGCCGGCAAGACGCGCGCCCATCTGCAACCGGTGCGCAGCGGCCCGGTGCTCGATGACGACGTCGTGATCCTCAGTGGTCTCACCCCCGGGCAGCGGGTCGCTACCTCCGGGTCCTTCAAGCTGCGCGAGGCTGTGCTCGTCGCGAGCGACTCCTCTCGCTAATCGGAAACGATCATGCGCTCTTTTACCGATACGTTCATCAAGCACCCCGTCCTCGCGGCGGTGGTGAACCTCGTCATCGTGCTCGTGGGGTGGCGGGCGATCACCACGCTGCCGGTGCAACAGTACCCCAAGATCGAAAGCTCTTCGGTCCTGATCACCACGGTGTACTACGGCGCCAGCGCCGAGACGGTGCGCGGCTTCCTCACGACACCGATCGAGCGTGCCGTGTCGGCGATCAGCGGCGTGGACTACGTCGAGTCGACCAGTCGCGCCGGCGTCAGCACTATCACGGTGCACCTGAAGCTCAACCACAACAGCACCGCGGCCCTGGCGGAGGTCACCGCCCGGTTGCAGCAGGTGCGCTCCGAGCTGCCGGCCGAGGCCGAGCCCCCGGTGGTCGAGGTGCAGCGCGCCGATCGGCCGTATGCGTCGTTCTACCTGAGCTTCACCTCCTCCGAGCGCGATATTCCGGCGCTCACCGACTGGCTGACGCGCAACCTGCAGCCCCAGCTGACGACCATGGCCGGGGTGCAGCGAGTCGATGTCGTCGGCGGGCGCCCCATCGCCATGCGGGTCTGGATCGATCCCGACCGCTTGGCGGCGCTCAACCTCGCGCCCGGCGACGTGCACGCGGCGCTCCAGCGCAACAACTACCTCGCCGCCGTGGGCCAGACCAAGGGCAACCAGGTGCAGGTCAACCTGCTGGCCAACACCGACCTGCGGACGCCCGAGGAGTTCAAGAATCTCGTCGTGGCCGAGCGCAATGGGGCCATCGTACGGCTCTCCGACGTCGCCCGGGTGGAGCTGGGCGCCGAGGAGGCCGACTTCATCACCAAGTTCAACGACAAGGAAGCCGTGTATCTCGGCGTCTGGCCGCTGGTGGGCTCGAACGAGATCGAGGTCGCCAACCGGCTCCACGCCGAGATGGATCGCATCCGGCCGACCCTGCCGAAGGACATCGACATGCAGCTCGCGTACGACGCGACCGTGTTCATGGTCGACGCGCTGCACGAGATCTCGAAGACGCTGGTCGAGACCATCATTATCGTCGGCCTGGTGGTGTTCCTCTTCATGGGGTCGATCCGCACCGCGCTGGTGCCGCTGGTCGCGATGCCGGTCTCGCTCATCGGCGCGGGCGCCGTGATGTACGCCTTCGGCTTCAGCCTCAACCTCTTGACGATCCTCGCGATCGTGCTGTCGGTGGGATTGGTAGTGGACGACGCCATCGTCGTGGTCGAAAACGTCGAACGCCACGTGCGTGAGGGCAAGACCCGCATCCAGGCGGCGCTCATCGGCGCGCGCGAGCTGGTCGGTCCCATCATCGCCATGACGATCACGCTCGCCGCGGTGTACACGCCGATCGGGTTCCAGGGCGGCCTCACCGGCTCGCTCTTCCTCGAGTTCGCGATTACGCTCGCCGCCGCGGTCGTGGTGTCCGGTATTGTGGCGGTCACGCTGTCGCCGGTGATGAGCTCGCGCTTCGTGCACGAGCAGGGCAAGGAGGGCCGGCTCACCAAGCTGGTGCACCATGGCTTCGAGCTGGTCCGCGGCCGCTACGAGCGCTTGCTCGACGGCGCCCTCGCTATGCGCTGGGGGATCGTTGCGGCCGCCGTGCTGGTGATGGTGGCGGCGTGGCCGCTGTACCAGTACTCGCGGCGCGAGCTGGCCCCGATCGAAGACCAGAGCCACATCAGCCTGTTCATGGCGGCGTCGCCCGATGCCTCGCTCGCGGCGACCAACAAGGCCTCCCTCCAGGTGGTCAAGGCGGTCAGGTCCTTCCCCGAGGCGAAGTTCATGTGGTCGCTCACGGCCAACTGGGGCGGCTTCGGCGGGATGGTCGCGAAGAACTGGAAGGAGCGGAAGCGCACCACCGAGCAGATGTACGGGCAGGTCTACGGAGCGGTCTCGCAGGTGCCGGGACTGCAGGTCTTTCCGCGGCTCGACCCGCCGCTGCCGTCGCCGGGCCAGTACGACGTGGAGCTGATCCTCGCGAGCGACGTGCCGCCCGAGCAGATGCTGCAAACGGTCGGGGCGGTGATGGGCGCCGGCTGGCAGAGCGGGAAGTTTCTCTACGTCGACACCGATTTGAAGATCGATCTGCCGGAGGCGCGGGTCGTGATCGACCGCGACCAGGTCGCCGACCTGGGCCTTGACTTGGCGAGCGTCGGCCGCGAGCTCGGCACGCTGCTGGGGGGCGCCTACGTCAACCGGTTCAATTATTTCGACCGCAGCTACAAGGTCATCCCCCAGATCGGGGACGACCGCCGGGCCACGGTGGCGCCGCTGCTCGATCTCAAGATCAAGACGCCCAGCGGCCGGCTCGTGCCGGTGTCGACCTTCACGCACATCGAGTCGAGCACCGCGCCGCGCACCCTGAACCGGTTCCAGCAGCGCAACGCGGTCCGGATCTTCGGCGGCGTGAAGCCCGGGGTGACGAAAGAAGAAGGGCTGCGCGTCCTGGAGAACGCCGCCGCGGCCGTGACCGGCCCGGGCGTGGGGATGGACTACGCCGGAGAGTCTCGGCAAATCCGGCTCGAGGGGGCGGCGCTCACGGTGACTCTCGGTTTCGCCGTGATCCTCATCTACCTCGTGCTCGCGGCGCAGTTCAGGAGCTTCCGCGACCCGCTGATCGTACTGGTGGGCTCCGTACCGCTCGCGATCTCGGGGGCGCTGGTGTTCAGCTTCCTGAACCTCACCACGATCAATATCTACTCACAGGTGGGGCTGATCACCCTGGTGGGGCTGATCGCGAAGAACGGCATCCTGATCGTGCAGTTCGCGAATACGCTCCAGTCGCAAGGCGTGGCGAAGCTCGTCGCGCTGCGCGAAGCGTCACTCACCCGGCTTCGCCCCGTCCTCATGACCTCGGCGGCGACCGTGTTCGGGCATCTGCCACTCGTGTTTGCGACGGGGCCGGGATCGGCGGCGCGCAACAGCATCGGGACCGTGCTGGTGGCGGGCATGACGGTGGGGACGCTATTCACGCTGTTCGTCGTCCCGGTGTTCTACTCACTCATCGCCGCCGAGCATCGTCCCGAGACGGCGGACGGCGAAGATCTGGTGCTCCAACCCGCAATGGTGGAGGAGGCGGCTCATGCGTAGCGCGACTCTGTTGGCGTTCCTTGCGTTGTACGGGTGCGCCTCGGCTCCGAGCTACCGGGCATTTTCGGTCCAGGCGCCGGCGTCGGGTCCTCACCCCCTGTCCCCCTCTCCCTTCGGGAGAGGGGGGACGACGGGTGGGGCCGCCGACTCGGCTGACTTCTGGCAACGGCTCGGCGACACCACGCTGTCTCGCTTGATCGGCGAGGTGCGGCGCGCCAACCTGGACCTGCGGGCCGCGCGGGCCCGCGTGAGCGCCGCCCGCTCGGACCGGCTGCGCTCGCTCCTCGACCTCACGCCCTCGGCCACCGTGTCCGGCGGCTACGTCCGCCAGCGACTGTCGAGCGCATCGTTCCCCGGCGGGTTCGGCGTGTTCCCGGACCAGAGCGTCTGGAGCGCCGGCGCCGATGCTTCGTGGGACCTGGATGTCTTCGGGCAGATCCGCCACACCGTGCAGGCGCGCGGCGCGCTGCTGGGCGCGGCGGAGGAAACTTCGCGCGACGTGGAGGTGTCGTTCACGGCGGAGCTGGCCCGGGCCTACTTCGAGCTGCGCGGAGCCCAAGAGCAGCTCGCGGTGGCGCGGCAGAACGCCGAGAACCAGCGGCGCACCTTCGAGCTCACGCGGCAGCGCCTCGACGCGGGGCGCGGCAGCGCGTTCGATACCGAGCGGGCCCAGGCCCAGTTGAACTCGACCCTGGCGGCGATTCCGGCCCGGGAAGGGCAGGTCGCGGCGGCGCAGTATCGCATCGGCGTGCTGGTGGGCCGCGCGCCGGACGCGGTCGCCCGGGAGCTGGAGCAGCCGGGTCGGTTGCCGCCCCTCCCCGACCTGATCGCCATCGGCCAGCCGGACGCCGTGGTACGGTACCGGCCGGACGTGGCCGCGGCCGAGCGGCAGGCGGCGGCGCAGGGAGCCCTGGTCGGAGCGGCCAAGGCGAGCTACCTGCCGCGGCTCAGCATCGGAGGCAGCGTCGGCTACGCCGCACCCGCATTCAACGCCGTGGGCGACCAGGGGACGCTGCGCTACGCGGTGGGACCGGTGCTCACCTGGCCGGCCCTCAACCTGGGTCGAGTCAAGACGGAGGTCGACGCCGCGCAGGCGCGGGAGGACGCGGCGCGCGCGGAGTACGGTCGCGTCGTGCTGGCCGCGATGGCGGACCTGGAAACGAGCGTCACGCGGTATCGCACCGCCCGGGAGCGGTTGCAGCGGCTGGAGGAGGCGAGTGCGGCGAGCGAGCGCGCGGCGGAGCTGGCGCGCCTGCGGTTCACCGAAGGGGTGACGGATTTTCTGCAGGTGCTGGACGCGGAGCGCACGCAGCTCGAGGCCCAGGATCAGCTGGCGCAAGGGCGGACCGACGCGGCGACGGCGTACGCGGCGTTGTACCGGGCGGTAGGAGGAAGGTGAGGCGGCGCGAGCGCGGCATTGACGCGCCCTGGGCCAGCCGCGGCTAGCGGCGGCTGGCCACCAGCGCCTGATAGACCAGCGTGGGAAACTTCCCCGCGATGTCGGTCCGGTTCGGCAGCTGATTGATCATGAAGACGATGACGAGGTGCTCGGCCGGATCGACGTAGTAGGCGCTGCCGTACGCGCCGCCCCAGTTGAACGTGCCGACCGACGCCATCCCGGTCGTCCCGTAGCGCTCCGTCGTCTGAAAGCCGAACCCGAAACCACGCGCGCCGGTCGAGTCGAACAGCGTCCCGCTCTGGTTGTGCGTCATCAGGTCGACGGTGTGTGGCGCGAGGATGCGGACGCCGCCGAGCGCGCCGCCGTTTCGCACCATCTCGAGGAAGCGAGCGTAGTCCGCCGCGGTCGAGATGAGGCCCGCGCCGCCCGAGAAGCTCTTGCGCGGACCGCCGACGTAATTCCCTTGTCCGCGTGGGCCATCGGGAGCGCGCTGCGCGTGATTGGTCGAGTCGCTCGCATACACGGTCGCGAGGCGCGCCGCCTGCCCTGTAGGAACGAAGAAATACGTGTCATTCATCTTCAGGGGACCCGTGATGCGGGTCCGGATCAGCTCGTCGAGCGGCATCCCCGAGGCACGCTCGGCGACGCAGCCGAGGATGTCGGTGTTGTAGCCGTACACCCACTTCTCGCCGGGCTGCGCCGTGAAGGGCAGCGTCGCGAGCCGCTCCATCGTCGTGCAGATCGGCTCATCCTTATCGGCGGTATACCACCCCCACCCCGCGGCGGGCCCGAGCCCTTTGGCGGCGTAGAGCGGCGCGATGAGCCCGTCGGTGCCGTATGAGATGCCGGCCGTGTGGGTGAGCAGATCCTTGATCGTGATGGCACGGGTCGCCGGCTTGACGACGAGGCCGGTGTCGCTCTTCGTCGCGACGGTGGTGTGCGCGAAGGCCGGGATGAAGCGACTCACCGGGTCGCCGAGCGCGATCCTGCCCTCTTCCACGAGCGACAGGATCGCCACCGTCGTAATGGCCTTCGTCTGCGACGCGATGCGAAACAAGGCGTCGCTGGTCATCCGGCGTCCCGCCTCCTTGTCGAGCCAGCCGACGGCGTGCCGGTAGACGACGCGACCGTCCTCGAGCACGAGGCCGACGGCCCCACCGACCTGTCCCGAATCGACGTACTGCTGCATGACGCGGTCGATGCGCGCCAGGCGATCGGTGGCGAAGCCCGACCGTCGGGTTTGGGCGCGCAGGACTGCCGGGGCGACGACGAGCAGCACGAGGGCTGCTCGATGAGCGCGTTGCAGGGCAGCAGACCGTGGCATGAGGCGATCCCTCTACTCGATGGCTCGCTCGAAGCGCCGGTCCGGAACAAACCAGATCAGCGCGACGAGCACATAGATGGCGTCGGCGATCCACGGCCTGACGAATGCCACCAGGATCGCCGACGCATAGAGCAGCGCCGACAGTTTTCCCTTGAGGTCGCGCCCCACGGCACGGGCGAGCAGCGACTCGGGCCCATTGCGCCGCAGCAACGCTCGCTGCAACAGCAGCCACGCGACACCGGACATCAGGAACACGCTGCCGTAGATTGCCGTCGGGATGGCCGCCGCGGGACGCTCTCCCACCCAGCTCGTCGTGAACGGCACGAGCGACAGCCAGAAGAGGAGATGAAGGTTGGCCCACAGGACCCGGCCGTCGATGTGCTGCGCCGCGTGCAGCATGTGGTGATGGTTGTTCCAGTAGATGCCGACGTACACGAAGCTGAGGCAGTAGCTGAGGAGGGCAGGACCGAGCGGCGCGAGCGCCGCCAGATCCTGCCCGTGCGGCGCTTTCAGCTCCAGCACCATGATGGTGATGATGACGGCGATGACGCCGTCGCTGAACGCCTCGAGCCGGCCCTTACCCATGGAGAGAAGCTAACGCACCAAGGGGAGGAGCCAACGCACCAGTCGGTGCGTTGCCCCCCTCGGCGATCACCGCACCACGATCGTGCCCGTCATCAGCTGGCCGTGGACGGCGCAGTCGTACTGATACGTGCCGGCCGTAGGGAACGTTACCGTATACGTCCCGCTCCCGGTCATGGTACCGCTGCTCGCGAAGCTCGGCGACCCAACCGATTGCACGCTGTGCGGCAGCGATCCGGTCCAGCTCCAGGTGACCGTACCGCCCGCGGCGATCGTGTCCACGGCCGTGTTGCTGCTGCCGTTGTGGCCGCTCACGAATTGGATGCCGGGGCCGGCCGTCACCGAGCCGACGGGGCCGCCCCCGCCGCCCCCGCCGCCCCCGCCCCCCACGCCGCCCCCACCGCCGTACATACCCGTACCGCCGTAGCCACCGCAGCCTGCCAGGGACGCGAGCGTAAACATTCCGATTACCGCAGTGCGCACACGCATCACATCCCCCCCGCAGGCTGGCGGGAGCTGGACTTCTCCCAGTTGACGAACAGGAACCCGCCGGGCGCGGCGAACTTGGGCTCGCCCGGTCCGGGCAGAATCTGCAGCTGCAGCTCCTCGATCTTGTTCTTCGAGCAATCCCAGCAGGTCAGCGCGAAATCACCGTCCCGGCGGGTGCGCGACAGCAGCATCACGTGCACCATCGCGTTGTCGGTGACGAGCACGTCGTTCTTGTACAGATGTGCGAACGCCCACAGCGCCACGGCGCTGTTGATCGTGGGCACGAGCGGCGTGTGCACCTGCGTCACGCCGTGATAGTACAGGCCCATGATCACGCCGCCGAACCGCGGGTGGTGCGGGACGTCCTTCGTCTGCACGCGGTCCATCACGAGTTTCCAGCGGGCGCCGTCCTGCGTGGCGAACTCGGCCACGCCGGCGACCGAGTCGCGCACGGCGCCCTTGTCCCACGCGGTGAAGGTGAAGGTGCCGGAGCTCATGACGACGTTGTTCGAGTACGGGCCGTTTTTCACCTGCGATTCCAGTCCCTCGCGCTCGTCGCCGAAGGCCGCCAGGATCGGGGCCGCGCTGTCGGGGAAGGGAAACGGTCCCGGCAGGATCTGGATGACGGGCCCGCCGCCAGTCACCCGGATCGCCTGCACCCGCTCCGCCTTCATATGGGACTCACCCATCTCGGATGCGCCATAGCCCGAGGGAGCCTGGCTGGACCCACTCACGACCTTGAGGTGCGTGTCCATGCCGAGCTTCTTGTGCGAATCTTCTCCGACCGGGCAATACACGTCGTAGCTCCCCGTCTTGAGCGTCAGCGTGAGGGTGTCGCTTGCCCCGGGCTGGATCGTCTCGATCTCCTTCTCGATCCCCTGTCCCTCGACCTCGAAGCCGTGCGGGATGCTCCCGGCATTCGTGATCACGAACGTGACCGGCCCCGCCGGGACGCTCGCTTGCGACAGCGCGACGTTCCACTCCGACAGCTTGACGCTCACTTGTGCGGCAACGTCGAGATGCGGCCGTGCGGCCGCGCCCACCACCACGCCGAGTATGCCTAGTGCAACGACCGTCCCGGCCCTAATACCATGCGACTTGCGGTCCATAGTAGCCTTCCTCGTCAAAGGGTATCGCATCGAATCCATCCACCGTTCAAGACTCTTGACCAGCCGGTTCTATTCCCGTGTGGAGGTCAGACCGTCGAGTGCAGCAGCGCGCCGAACAGCAGGATGAGAAACCACAGCGCGAGGCTCGTGATCGAGGTGCGCCGGAACCAGGCCCAGCGGGCGATGGCGCCTTGCCGCAGCGCGATCTCGCAGCGCAGCCGCGCGTAGCCGTTGCCGAGCAGCAGGGCCACGAGCCCCATCTTGGTCCAGAACACGCCCGAGGTCGCGAAGCTGTCGAGCTCGGTGAGGGCCAGCAGCACGCCGCTCGCGAAGATCAGCGCGAGGCCGCCGACCACCCACAGGTGCACGGCGGCGAGGCGATCCAGCTCTCCGGGCCAGTCAGCCACCCGCCCGGGCGAGAGCCGCAGCGCCGCCACATCTGTGGCGACGGCCACACCTCCCCCCGCCAGGATGCCGACCAAATGGACGTAGGTGACCGTGGCGCTCACGGCCCTGGTGTGGCCGTAGAAATGGGCCCAGCGCGCGACCAGCTGAGATACTGCCGTCATGGCGACCATGATTCCGTGCTCCTCTTGGTGTGTGCTACTTCCGTCGATCGGGCGGCGCCCGCAGAATGATCCCGTGGCGGAGACCCCACGCGGCGGAGCTCTATTCCTCCGGGAATAATCCCGCCGCGGGCGGAGTCTCTATTTGGCAGGTGGACCGCGCACCCTGGGGACTGGTTGGAGTCGAGCGAGCTCGAGCGTTTCGAAGCCGTCGTGTTGCCGCATCTGGACGCCGCGTATACACTGGCGCGCTACCTGACGCGCAACGATCACGACGCGCAGGACGTCGTGCAGGACGCCTCCCTGCGCGCGCTGCGGTATTTCGCGGGCTTCCGCGGCGGCGACAGCGGCGAGGGGCGGGCGTGGCTGCTCGCGATCGTGCGCAACACGGCCTACACCTGGCGGCAGCGGCACCGCACGGACACGCTCACCACCGAGTTCGACGAGGAGCGACACAGTGAGACCGTGGCGGGCGAGCATCCGGAAGCGGCCGTGGAGGCCGAGAGCGAGCGCGCCGCGCTGCTGAAGGCCATCGATGAGCTGGGCCCCGAGTTCCGTGAGGTGATCGTGCTGCGCGAGCTGGAAGGGTTGTCCTACAAGGAAATCAGCGATGTGGCGGGCGTGCCCGTCGGGACCGTCATGTCGCGGCTGTCGCGCGCCCGCCGGCGCCTCGAAGCGGCGCTGTGCGCCGACCCGGAGGACTGCTGACGTGACGCATCCCGCTTTTGAAGCCCAGCTCGACGCCTACCTGGACGGCGAGCTCGCCGCGCCGGACGCGGCCGATCTCGAGCAACACTTGCGCGCTTGCCCCGCCTGCTCCCGCCTGGAGCGGCGGCGGCGCGCGGTGACGAGCGCGGTGCGCGAGCACCTGCCCCGCTTCCCGGCGCCGGAGATGCTCCGGACCCGCGTGCGCGCCGGCGCGCGTGCCGAGGCGAGCCGGGCGGAGCGTCGCCGCGTCCCCCTGTGGACCGCATTCGCGGTCGCCGCATCGCTCGCAGTGGTCGTCTTGGGCAGCCGGCAGCTGGCGCTGCGCGGCGCGGCGGGGGAGGCGATCACCAATCAGGTGCTCGCGAGCCACGTGCGCTCGCTCATGCCGGGTCATCTCACCGACGTGCTGTCGTCCGACCAGCACACCGTAAAGCCGTGGTTCAACGGCAAGCTCGACTTCTCCCCGCCCGTGTATGACTTCGCGGGCGGCGGTTTCCCGCTCCTGGGGGGGCGGCTCGACTACGTGGACGGGCGGCCGGTCGCGGCCCTGGCTTACAGCCGGCGCCAGCACGTGATCAACGTCTTCCTCTGGCCTGCGGAGCGGGGGCGAACCGCGGGACCGCGCGCGGCGACCCGCCAGGGCTACCACCTGCTGCACTGGGCGACGCCCGCCTATACGTACTGGGTCGCGTCCGACCTGGGGCTCTCGGAACTGAGCGACTTCGCGGCGTTGCTCCAGCGGGGGGATTCGGCGGCGGGCCGCCGCTAGGGCCGTTGGCCAGCCGCCGTGTACTGCTCGGCGTGCATGAATCGGCGCAGCTCGGAGAACCGCACGGTCGCGTCGCTCCAAGACTTGTGAAACACCGCCTGCGTGGCTGCCTCGAGTTCCCGTTGGAAAGTGCCCTCCGCGGCCGACGGTGCTGCGACCTCCACAATGACGACATTCGTGTACTCCCCGGAGCCGGCAGTCTTGGTGAGCAACAGATACGACACCACCGCTTTGCGCTTCACCAACTCGTCGAATACCGGAGTCACGACACTGACGAGCGCCGAATCGTATGCCTTCTCCTCGCCGGGCCGGACCTGATAGAAATTGACGTGATAGACGTGGCCTCGTCTCGCTTGACCGACGAGCGGGGCGGCGAGCGCAAGGAGGCCGACGAGAATCGGGAGCGTGCAGCGCGCAGAGCGCGGGCCGTGCACCAGCACGACGTTCGTATCCGATGACATGTTCGGCTCCGAGGCGAAAGGTGATGCAGGGGCTGCGGGGCGGATGTCGGGACGGTGCCTAGGATAATCGCTGTGTGGCGCCGGACAGCGGCCGGCGACATGTTTACTCCGCACGGACCGAGTTGCGGGGACTGTCTGCACGATCGATCCTGATCTCCCTCGTCAATCGAGGTCAGCGAACGACCTTTCGGTCGAACGGGCCTCGGAGTATAAGACTCGGAGAGGTCTAGTGGTATAGGGGATTGAGACGCGCTGGGGTAGGCCAACTAGATTACTTCGAGTCCTCGGTGGAC
>DATNOR010000174.1:0-4589 GCA_035601235.1 Gemmatimonadales bacterium | reverse complement strand
TGTCGTTGGGGTCGATGTGTTGACTCGCCGCGCCGGTCACCGACACCGTGTAGCCGTCGGGATCGGGTGTGCCGCCCGACGTGCTCGTGGTGACGGTTACACTACCGGTGAGCTGGGTGCAGGTGATGGAGAACGCTGCCTCGACCGAACCGCCCCCGGGGACGGTAACGGTCTGCGACGGCCCGTTCACCACCGTGCAATTCCCGGCGACGCCCGCCAAGACGACGGTGTGGCTCCCGGCGGGAACCGGAGTGACGGGGATGGTCTCGTTGACGCCGATCGGTTGCGGCGTGCCGTTGTCCACGGCGAAGGTGTAACCATCGGGATCCTGACTCTGCCCCGACGTGCTCGTAGTCACCGTGAGGCTGCCGGTGAGGGCCGTGCAGCTGATCGTGAACGCCGCGGTCGCCGCGCTGCCCGCCGGGACCGTGACCGGCTTGGACGGCCCGCCGCTCACCGTGCAGTTCCCCGGCACGTCGATGAGAGCCACCGTGTGGTCGCCGGCCGGGAGCGCGTTGTAGGTCGTGCCCGCACCGTTCGCCGCGATCGTGCGACTCAAGGCCCCGTCTACCGTCACCGTGTAGCTACCGGGCGCGTTGTCGCCCGTGGTGGTGGCGTTCACCGTGAGGTCGCCCGTCGTCGGTGGCCCCGCCGTGATGTCGAACGAGTCGCTCGTCGCGCCGGCGAGCTGACCCGCGCTGGCCGTAAGGCGGTAGCCCTTGCCCGCCCGATTGACGCTTATGTCCGCGAACGTGGCGAAGCCGCTCACGGCGGCCATTGTCGGCGTGCCGCCGAGGGTACCTCCGTTCGATGCCGGGCCGAGCGCGACCGTCACGTTCCCCGTGAAGCTCGTCGCCACGTTGCCGAGCGTGTCGAACGCCGTCACCTGGACCGGCGGCTTGAGCACGCTGTCGACCGTGGCAGTGTGAGGCTGCGCCGTGAATGCGAGCCGGGCCGCCGCGGCGGGCGCGACGTCGAACGGCGGGCTCGTCGTCCCCCGGACGCCTGTAGCCGTCGCGACCAGCGTGTAGCCCATGGCCGCCCGGTCGATGGACAGAGCGGTGAAGCTCGCGACGCCGCGCACCGCGGCGACCGTGAGGGACCCCCGCAGCGTGCCGCGCCCCGGATTGTCGCCCAGCGTCACCGTCACGTCGCCGTGGAAGCTGCTGTCGACCGTGCCGGCGCTGTCCACCGCGCTCACTCGGACGGCGGGGGACAGCGGCTCGCCCGCGGTCGCATTGGGCGGCGCCGCGAACTCGAGGTGCGTGGCTGCAGGATCGACGACGCCGCCGTCCTGGAACAGCTTGTCGACCTGGCAGCTCACGAGCCAGGCCAGCGCCACAAGGCCTGCGCCGCGGCGCACCCGGCGCGGGTTACGGAGCGACGACACTGAAGGCACGGCTCGTCGCGTCGGCCAGCCCGGCTACACTGGCTTTGAGCGTGTAATTCACACCGGGTTGATCGATGCTCAAGTTCGGGAAGGTCGCGATTCCGTTCACCAGGTTCACGCTCGTGGTGCCGCGCAGCTGGGCGTTCTTGGTCACGCTGCCGTCGTTCTCGATCACCATCGTCACCTGGCCGGAGAACCCCGGGACCCCGTCGCCGGCGTCGTTCTCCGCGGTGACTTCCACCGCGAAGGGGCCTGACAGCACGACGGGGATCGCCGACGGCTCGATAGTGAAGGCGAGATGCGTGGCTGGCGGCAGGCACGCGACGCTGAACGCGGTGCGCGCCGTGTCGTTCGCGCGCACGGTGACGCTGCGCGGGTTCGCGCCGCTCACGCTGCAGTTGGCCGGCACACCCGCGAGCGCGGCGCGGTGACTGCCGGCGGCAATGCCCGTGGCGGTGATGCTGTCGTTGATACCGATGGCGGCGCTCTGGCTACTGTCGACCACGACCGTGTACCCGGTCGGCAGGTTCGAGCCCGATGTCGCGGCCGCTGCCTTGAGCACGCCGGTTCCGTGGGGCGACGCTCCGCCGCCCGAGCCGTCACTCAGGAGTTTGTCGAGATGACAGCCGGTGGCTAGAACACCCAGCGCCAGCAGGTAGAGGCTCTTCACCGGGAACCGTGATCTGCAATCGCCGCGCCCGCTCCACGCTCCCTGTCGCTCCCCCGCTTCCCCCCCGCCGCCCACCCCCTGCCGAGTCGGGGCCACAGGGGTGTCGCGCCGGCTCAGCGGCGCCGGGTGACACTCAGCGGGTGAGCCGCTCCCAGGCGTCCAGGACCACCCGCTCGAGCTCCGGGCGGAATTGCCCGGCCAGACCGAACGGCCGCATGAAGCCCGAATCCTCGTAGCCGCGCTGGCCCAGCATGGTCGCGGTAGGGAGATATCCGAACACGCTGTCGCTGTAGCCCACCGGCACGACCGCCCCGGGAAACATCCGCCGCAGCACGGTGCCGTAGGCCGTGACCGGCTCCGCTGAGACGGCGACGATATGGAACGCCGGGTCGAGGCTCATGCGCTGGAACGTCAGTTCCCGTCCGGCGGTCGCGCCGGCGACCAGGGCCGAGAGGGCGGTCCGCTCGCGCCGGCACACCGGGGCCACCGGCCGGCGCGTGCGCAGGGCGCCTCGCGCTACCGAGACCACACGCTCGGCGAGGCCGCCCGACCAGGCCGCGTACGCCGCGGCGCTGAACGGTGTGAACAGCGGCCCGACCACCAGCTCCACCAGCCGCCGGGCGAAGCGCGTGGTCGGGCCGGTCTCGCGGGGGCGCACGTCGCCGGCGAATCCCTGGAGAAACAGCACCGGCAGCTCGGCGCCGTGCGCATCGCGCAGCGCGCGCCGCACCACGCCTGGGAAGTCGGCGCTCACGCGGGTCGTCGTCGGGAAGCCGACCGGATGGCACGCGTACGACCAGAGCACTGCGAGCGGGCGGTCGGTGGGATCGCTGAACGTGAGGAGATGCAGCGTCTCGTCGCGCGGGCCGGCGGGGTTCGGGGCGCTCCGCACGCCACGCCATCCCGGCCGGCGGCGGTTGATCGCGTGATCCGCGGTCCCGGTGCGATAGTCGACGTGGCAGGGCACGGGGTCGACCGAGGCGAGCCGCCCGAGCAGCTCCACGGCCCGCCGCGCCACCAGGGCGGCATAGTCCGGATCGCACACGCCCAATTGGGGTTTGCTCGAGTCCACAGCGGGCGCGGTGTGCGTGTGCGACGCGGCGACGAGCAGCGACGCTTCGTCGAGACCGAGCCGTGCCCCCACGGCGTCGAGCAGTTGCGCCTTGAGCTCGGTCGTGACGAACAGCAGGTCGGCGGTGAGGACCGCGACGCTCTGTCCGGGAGCGCGTAACAGCAGCGCGTTGAGCTCGAGCGGATCGGCCACTCCGCGGCTACGGGCCCGGCGGTTCACGTAGCCCGCCAGCGGCAGCGGGCGGTCCGGGGTGATGTCGACGGACCCCGCGGAGAGGAAGGCGCCGCTCTCACCTCCCTGTGTTATAGCAGGCTCCTGTAGACCTCGGCCGTATGCTCCGCGGTGCGCTGCCACGTGAAGGTGCGTGCCCGCGCGCGGCCCCGCTCGATCAGATCTTCGCGCTGCATGGCGTCGTCGTTCAGCCGCTCGAGCGCCTGGACGTAGGCGGCCGGATCGCGGCCTTCGACCACCACCACCGCGTCCCCGCCCACCTCTTTCAGGCCGCCGGCCCCCGAGGTCACCACCGGCAGGCCCGAGGCGAACGCCTCGATCACGGGATAGCCGAAGCCCTCGTACAGCGATGGGAACAGCAGTACGTCGGCGGCGCGGTAGGCGCGCCGGAGCGTGCTCTCGTCGGCGAACGGCACGGTGCGCACGCAGCGGCGCAGGCCGAGGCGCTCGATCAGCTGCTCCTGATCGCCGCTGAGACGCCCGCCCACCTGCAGCAGGTAGGCGTCCGCTTCGCTGCGCAGCCGCGCCACGGTGTTGATCACCAGGGGCACGTTCTTCCGCTCGACGGTGCTCCCGACGTGCAGCACGACGAACGCGTCGTCGGGAATGCGCCAGTCCGCCCGGCCCCGCGCGCGCGCGTTGGGCGACTCGGAGAAGAAGGCCCGGTCCACGCCGAACGGGACGACGCTGATGCGGCGGTCGTCACCCAGCCAGGTGGCGAGCTCCCGCTTCAACCACTCGGTGCCTACGATATAGGCGCCGGCGAGGCGCAGCGCCTTGAGGGTGCCGCGCAGGAACCGGTTGCGCACGCCCTCGCGCCAGCCGTCGGTGGGGGAGCGCAGGATGATCACCGGCATCAGGTCGTGCACCGTCACCACGGCGGGGCGACGGTGCACGCGCGTGACCATGTGCGCGTAGCTGTGATCCAGGATATGCACCAGCTGGGCCCGCTTCGCCTCGCGTCGCAGCCACCACGGATAAAGGAAATAGCGGGCCACATATCGCTGCGGCTCATGCAGTGGCCCGGGCAGCACCAACTTGGTGGGATCGATGTCCTGCGCCCACCAGCGGGGATAGCCCCCCGAGCTGCGGCCGTTGCCGACGTCGCGCGTCAGATCCCCGATCGACGCGGCCAGTCGCACCTCGAACCCCGGATCGCCGCCCTCGAGCCAGTCGTGCAGGCGGTGGGCGTACCGGTCCATCGAGGGCCAGCGCTCGAGCGGCAG
>DATNOR010000173.1:0-4326 GCA_035601235.1 Gemmatimonadales bacterium | reverse complement strand
GACCAGGTCCAGGTCCGGGATTCCCATGGAGACCTGGCCGCCGTCGCCGCCCGGTGGTGTTCTAGGGCCGCTCCGCCCACGCCAGACCGTCGGGCCGACCGCCGGCGCCGATGCGCCCGACCACCGTCAGCGACCGCACGTCGATCACGGCCACCGAGTCGTCGGGGGTGCACGCTACGTACGCGCGCGCCCCGTCCGGCTGGATCACGATCCCGGCCGCGCCGTGCCCCACCGGCACGCGCTTCACCACGCTGCCCGTCAAGGAGCGTAGCACGGTCACCTCGGGGCCGGAGAGCGTCGACACGAACACCAGCTTCCCGTCTGGCGTGAACTTCAACCGGTTCGCGCCTTTTACGTCGGCCGAGAGGATCCCGCGGAGGCGCTTGTGCTCGAGGTCGATGAGCGAGATCGTGCCGTCCTGCGCGTTCGCGACCCACGCGTCGTGACCGTCCGGCGAGACGTCGATTCCCTCGGGGCCGCGATCGACCGGGATCACTGTTTCCAGCCACTCGACCCGCGGCACGCCTGAGCCCGGCGGCGTAACGGTTCGCGCCTCGATGACCGTGACCGTCGCGGAGTTGACGTTGCTCGTAACCACCCGCTTGCCGTCCCCGAAGACCACGAGCATGTGCGTGCGCTCCTGCCCGGTGCCGAGTACCCAGTCCACCGCGCGCGCCTCGGGGTCGTAGCGCCCGATCACCTTGGCCCCCTCGGCCGTGAACCAGATCTTCCCGCCGGCCACCGCGAGCCCGTGCGGACCCGCGAGCGCGCCCAGGTCGATGACGGGCAGGGCCTCCTGCCGCACCAGGTCGACGGGCGTGAGCGTGTGGTACGCGCCAAAACCGTAGTTCGAGACGTACGCTATCCGCCCATCCGGTGCGGCGATCACCTCGTGCGGATCCGGCCCCACCGGCACGCGCGCCACGACCGCGAGCGTCGTCGGGTCGACGATTGCCAGGGTCTGGTCCGCTTTGCTCAGGACGAGCAGGGTGCGCGCCGGCGTGGGACCGGCCCCGGCCGCTAGTTGCTGCTCGAGGGCGATCGTCGGGGTGAGCAGCAGTATCGCGCCGAGCGTGACGCCGCGTGGGTACCGGAGCATGGGCATCCTCGTTGAAGGCGGTGCGCAGCGAGAAATAATGCATCTCTGGAGGGCGGCGTTCTAGGCCCCTCCTCGACCATCGCTTGACGAGCGCGGCACATCCGGGGTCCACGTCCTGAACCTCGGGAGGCACGGTTCCGCGGGAGATGGCGTGTTCTGCTATACCTTTTTCAAGGGAGTGGCAGCAAAGCCAGCGCATCTACCCTCAGGAGGGCTCCAATGGCCGTGACGTCTAGGCGAGAACGCGCGCTGCAGGTCGTTCTGGTGGTGTTGGGTCTGTTGACGGCCGGCGCCAATATCTATCCGCTGGTCACCTCTTTCGTGGCCGGGCTGCGCCCAACTGGCGGGACGACAGCGCCGATGTTTTATACCATCCTAGCGACGCTGGGCGTGTTTTCCTGGTGCTCGCGGCACGCCACGCCTCAGCGTATCGCAGCTTGATTGCGTACGCCGTGTGGTCCAGTTTCGCGCATACGGCGGTCATGGCGCTGATGGCGATTCAACTGCCCAACAAACGCGGCGAGCTGCTGGCTGGCGTGGCTGTGACCGGCCTGTCGGCCGTGCTGCTGTTCGTGCTCGCGCGGTCCTCAGCCCGTCCTGAAGGCACAGTTCCCGTCTAGTGCGGCTCGTGGACCAACTTACTTCACCGCCGGCAAGATATACCTCGGCACATACACACGCTGCCCCGTAAACAACACAGGATCGTTGTAATTGCCGCCCGTGAACGCGATGACCAGGTCCAGGTCCGGAATTCCCATGGAGACCTGGCCGCCGTTTCCGCCCGCGAAGAACGCGCGCATCTTCCGGCCCTGGTAGTCGTAGGCGACTGAGTTCCACAGATAGCCGTACTGCTGGGTGGGCGTGAGATCGCGCAGCGGCGCGGTGGAGCGCCGCACCCAGTCGGCACTCACGAGCTGCTGCCCGTTCCAGCGGCCGTTGTTCACCATCAACTGGGCCAGCTTCGCGAAGTCGCGCGACGTAAAGGCGTGCCCGCCCCCACCGTAGGCGTCGCCGTCGCGCACGGCCAGGTAATAGTTCCGCATGCGCATCGGCCGCGCGAGCAGCCGGTCGAACAGCTCGAGCTGCGGCGTGCGGGCGACCTTGGCGAGCAACCCGCCTGCGAGGTGGGCCTCGGTGCTGCAGTAGAAAATCTTGTCGCCCGGCGCCGACACCAGCGACACGGTGAGCGTGTAGTCCCACCAGTGCTCGATCCCGCGACTGTCCATGACGTCTTCGTTGGCGGAGGTGCTGTCGTCTTCATCGCAGTTGAAGCCCGCGGTCATCGTCAGCAGATGCTCCAGCGTCATCGCGCGCTTGCGCGGATCGAGTTCGGCCGGAACGGCGCCGAGCATGGTCCGATAGACGGGTGTGTCGAGCCGGAGTGCGACGCCGGCGTGCATCGCTGCGCCGATCAGCGTCGCCGTCCAGCTCTTGGACGCGGAACGGAGATTATGGGGCTGGTCGCGACTCGCCCCGTGGAAATACTCCTCGAGCACGAGTTTGCCGTGCCGGACGATCAACAGGCTATGGATCTGCAACGTGTTCAGCGAATCCATCGGCATGTCGATGAGCATCTGCACCAACTGTTCGATCGCCGGGCGCGAGATGTCGACGTCCTCGAGTGTCGCGACAGGCCAGCCGTCGTCGAGCTGGAGGGGCGGGGTATAGCGATAGCGCGCCGGCGGATTGCCCCGCGGATAGAACGGACTGCTCGCAGTGTCCGAGATTCTGGTGAAGTCGTACGTGCCGCCGCGCAGCGGCAGGCTGATCACCCCGTTTTCGTAATGGCCTTGCACCAGCGTCGTGTCGGGGCGGGGGCCGGGGCCGCGACCGCTTGGTCCGATGAGCAGGACGTCGTTGCCGTTCACGTCGATCCGCTTCACCCGCGTGAACCATCCCGCGTTGCGCTCGGGATTGCGCAGATACGTCCGCAGGGTGCCGTCGGCCTGGCGCGTAATCGGGAGATAGAAGGTAAGGCGGTTGTCGAGGGGCGTGACTGTGCCGCGCCAGGTCCTCACCTGGTCCTCACCCCCTGTCCCCCTCTCCGTTCCGGAGAGGGGGGACGATGCGTCGGGTGTCAGTGTCAACGGCGCCGCGGCGCCCCCGTGGATCCAGTGTCCATTCCGGAGCGAGCCTTTGCCGTCGGGGAGGTCGAAGGCAAACGTTGCGGGACGATCACCGCGCACGGGGACAGTGAAGCCGGCGACATCGGCGCGCCACCCGTCCGGTGTGCGATAGATGATGAGCGGGCCGCGGGTGTCGGGGCCGAAGCGCAGCGTGGCGCCCCACGGTCCCGTGAGATCCGGTGTAGATTGAGCGGCCGCGTTCGCGGCGAGCGCGAACAGCAGGCTGACGGCCAAGCGGGTCGTTTTCATAGCGGTAGAAGGTTAGACACGGTGAGAGGTGCGAGGGATGCCTGCCCGACTTGGCCTGTTGCTGCTTTGCCTGGGCCCACGGACGAGTTCTACGGGGAGATTCATGGCGGGATCCCGGCCGCACCACCTGACCCATTAGCGATCGGTCGGTCGGCGTCCGACGCAGCGGGAACGATCGTTTCCAGAACCGCGCCGAGTTTGCAGGTAAATCCCGGAAGGATGTCTTCACCTTCCAGTGCGTCGGCTTCGCCAAGAATCGACTCCGAACCGTCCTGGCGATAGATTCGCGCGAGCCGGCGCTCGGGATCGATCACCCACACGAGTCGAGTCCCGGCGGAGAGCCAATCCGCGATCTTGGCGAGCGTCTCGCCCGGTCGATCGCCGGGTGAGAGGACCTCGACCACCAGGTCGGGG
Organism: Gemmatimonadales bacterium; assembly: GCA_035601235.1. Classification (GTDB taxonomy): domain Bacteria; phylum Gemmatimonadota; class Gemmatimonadetes; order Gemmatimonadales; family GWC2-71-9; genus AG41. The sequence continues at coordinate 438 of DATNOR010000173.1, read as the reverse complement.
CCGAGCGGCGGGAACCCCACCGGTGACTTCTGCGGCATTCGCTCCCAACTGACGAACGCGATGTCGGCCCCACGCACCGTGTCGGGGTCCGATTGGAGCTTGAATCCCGCATCCCCGGCCACGACGCGACCGAGCTGGCGGGTGTCGACATAGGTGCCGAGTGCGATGGTGAGCCGCACAGTGATCTCGCCATGTCGAAAACCGGGCGGTTCGTGGACCACCAGGACACCCCGCACAAGGTCTGCGCGCTCGGGCACACCCGGCTTTAGCAGGTCCTCCGCGGTCATGAGCGGCGTCATGCTCGGAACGTAGACGTGCTCGGCGGGCATCGCAAGGAAACTGTTGATGGATGTCAACTATCGGTCAACCTCGGGTTGCTTTCTTTTTCCTTACGAGAGCGGGCGAGCCTGTCATCCTGAGCGCCGCAGGCGCGAAGGA
>DATNOR010000172.1:0-1851 GCA_035601235.1 Gemmatimonadales bacterium | reverse complement strand
GCGCAACGAGGTGTGGATCCTCAACACGGTCGGCTGCGTGAACCATGCGGCAGAGCGCATTGCGCGCGAAGGCGCGGCGCGGTTCCAGGGACGCATTGACGGCGTCTACAGCTTCTCGCACCCCTACGGATGCGGCCAGCTGGGCGACGACCTCCGCAACACCCAGCGGACCCTCGCCGGCCTGCTGCGCCATCCCAACGCGGGCGGCGTCCTGGTCCTCGGCCTCGGCTGCGAGAACAACCAGATGGACGCGCTCCTGGAGCTCGCGGGCACCGTCGACAAGGGCCGCCTCCGGTTTTTCAATTCGCAGGACGTCACCGACGAGGTGGACGCGGGGCTGGAGGCCCTGGGGCAGCTCGTTGCCGCAATGACGGGCGACCGCCGCGAGGAGAGCCCCGCGTCCGATCTCATCCTCGGCCACAAATGCGGCGGCTCAGACGGGTTGAGCGGCATCACGGCGAACCCGCTCGTCGGGCGCATCGCCGATCGGGTGACAGCGCTGGGCGGCGGGGTGATCCTCACCGAAGTGCCGGAGATGTTCGGGGCTGAGCGGCTGCTGATGAACCGGGCGGTCGACGAGACCGTGTTTCGGCAGATCGTCACCCTGATCAACGATTTCAAGGCTTACTTCATCCGCCACGGGCAGCCCATCTACGAGAACCCGTCGCCGGGCAACGTTGCGGGGGGCCTGACCACGCTCGAGGAGAAATCCCTGGGCGCGATCCAGAAAGGCGGCCAAGCCACCGTGACGCAGGTGCTGCGGTACGGCGCGCCCGCGGCGACGGGAGCGGGAGGTCTGGCGCTGCTCGAATCGCCAGGGAACGACGGCGTGTCGTCCACGGCCCTGGTCGCGAGCGGCGCGACCGTGCTCCTCTTCACGACGGGCCGCGGCACCCCGCTCGGGTTCCCCGTGCCCACGCTCAAGATCTCGTCCAACACCGCGATTGCCGAGAAGAAGCCGCATTGGATCGACCTCAACGCGGGAGCGTTCCTCGACGGTACCGCGACGATGGACCAGCTCGCGGACGACCTGTTCGCGCTGATCCTCGACGTGGCGTCGGGACGAGCGCTCGCGAACAACGAGAAGCACGGGTACCGCGAGATCGCGATCTGGAAAGAAGGCGTCACACTGTGACGTCCACGGCCGCCCCCCCAACGCCCCGCTTCGGCTACCGCTGGACGATTTGCGCCCTGCTGTTTGCTGTCACCACGATCAACTACATGGACCGGCAGGTCCTGAGCATCCTCGCGCCCACGTTGCAGCGCGAGCTGACCTGGTCGGAGTCGCAGTACGCCGCCGTGGTCTATTCGTTCACCCTCGTGTACGCCTTCGGCTTCCTGATCGCGGGACGCTGGCTGGACCGCGTGGGCGTGCGGCGCGGCTTCGCGACGGCGGTGATCCTCTGGAGCGTCGCCGCAATGAGCACGGCGTTCGCTCGCACCACCGCCGCCTTCGCGGCCGCGCGCGGGATGCTCGGATTGGGCGAGTCCGCCAACTTTCCCGGTTCGATCAAGAGCGTGGGGGAGTGGTTCCCGAAGGACGAACGCGCGCTCGCCACGGGTATTTTCAACGCCGGCACGAACACGGGCGCGATCGTCACGCCCCTCGTCGTTCCCTGGATCGCGCTGACGTGGGGCTGGCGCTGGGCGTTCGTCGCCGTCGGCACGCTCGGCTTCCTGTGGCTGCTGCTGTGGCTTGCCCTGTACCGCAGTCCGCCCGCGGACACACACCCGGACGAACCCGACGGAGCCCGCGTTCCGTGGATCCGCCTCCTCGGCGTGCGGCAAACGTGGGCGATTGTGGTCGGCAAGCTGATGGCGGACCCCATCTGGTGGTTCTACTTGTATTGG
>DATNOR010000171.1:0-30791 GCA_035601235.1 Gemmatimonadales bacterium | reverse complement strand
GGTCGAAAACGCGGGCTCGAAAACGCGCGCGAGCGCCTCGGCTGGAATACCGCGGCCGTCGTCCTCGACGGCCAGCCGTTGGCCGCCCTGGGACAGGCGCACGGTGACGCGGCGCGCGCCGGCATTGCGCGCGTTCTCGAGCAGGTTGACGAGCACCTCCTTGACCTCGTCGCGACGGGCGCGCACGGGCGGACCGGCAACGCCCGCGATCTCGACTCGGGCCCCCGCCTCGGCGCCGCCGAGCGTGTAGAGGCGCACGACCTCCTGAGCCACCGCGTACACGTCCACGGGCTCGAGCGGCTGCGCCTCGACCGAGGGCGAGGCGAAGCGCGAGAAGGCTCGCGCGATCGCGTCGAGCCGGTCGATTTCCGCGAGGATCCGCTCCGCGGTCTCATCCAGGGTAGCGTCGAAATCCTTCCCATCTTTCCTCTCGCGGGCGCGCTGCAGATGTTGGATGCCGAGACGGATCGGCGTGAGGGGATTCTTGATCTCGTGGGCGACCTGGCGGGCCATCTCCCCCCACGCCAGCACACGCGCGGCGCGGGTGAGGGCCGTGGCATCGTCCAGCGCGACCACGCAGCCGTCCGGGGCCGGCCCGAGCGAGGCGAGCTGCATGCGGATCTGCCGACGACCCACGGCGAACTCGTGCTCGGCGATACGCTCCCTGCGTGAGCGCAGGAACTCGGCCACCGCAGTCCACACGGGCGACCATTCGGCCGGCGCCGCCTGCGGCAGCAGGTCGCCCGGCGCGAGCGCGGTGCCGAGCAGCTCGGCGGCGCGCGGGTTCGCCATCGTGACGCGTAATCCCTCGTCGACCGCGATGACACCGGTTGCGACGTTGGCGAGCACCTGCGCCGTCCGGCTGCGCGCCTCCTCCAGCGCGCTCTGGCTCCGCTTCACATCGGTCGCCATGCGCTGGAATGCCGACAGCACCGGCTCGAACTCGCGCGGCGCCCCGGGCGGGAAGGCCGGCAACGGCGCCCCCCGGCCCACGGCGCCGGCCGCCTCCCGCAGCGCGGCGACGGGCCGGGCGAGCCCGCGGGCCGCGACACCCGCCAGCGAGACGGCGGCGACGAGCCCCGCCAGCGTGGCGAGAGCCAGCCCCAGCGCCAGGTCCTCCTGCTCCTGGCGCACGCGCTGGTCGTCGAGCAGCTGCGGAGCCGCCAGCACCTCCTGCACCTGAGGCGACTCCGACAAGACGACGAGATAGCCGACCCGGATCGTGCGGCCCGCCACCCGGCTGTCGGCGGTGCGCTCCAGCTCGTCGCGCAAGGCCAGCCGCACGAACGCGTCGGGCGCGAGAAACGGATCGACCACGCCGAGCTCGCCGAGCACCGGGGCGCTGATGCCGGCGAGCACGCCGTCGCGATACAGCCAGAGATCCGCATCGAGCCGGTTCCCGAGCTCCACCGTGGACCGGCCGATCGCGGCCCCGCGCTCCGACGCGAGCGTGGCCGCGGTGCCCGCCGCGTCGCGCAGCGTCTGTCCAATGAGCAGGTCGCCGTCCTGGCGGGCGTCGTCGCGCAGGCGGGCAAAGCTCCAGAGCGCGAGCACGAGCAGCGGGACGACGAAAAACGCGGCGAGCGCCACGGCCAGACGTGCCCGATAGCTCGTCCGCAGCGCGGCGAGGACGGGCGGCAGCTGCGGACGCCACCCTCCCGTGAGGGCGAGGCTCAGGAGCCAGCAGCCCGCGAGCAGGGCCACGTCGACGACCACCACCAGCGCGCCCCGCACCAACAGCGCCCACGGATCGCGCAGATCCACCGTGAGATGGACGTGGCTCACGAGGCCGCCTGGGACCGGGATGCGGCGCTCGCCTCGCGCGGACCAGGCGACCCTGGTCCAGATCACACGGGCGCTCGGTGCGGCGGGCGGCGGCGAAGGCGGCGAGAGCCTGATGTCGTACGGGGGCTCGACGCCAGCCTCTCCCTGCAGGAACCGCGCGACCCGCGACGACGGGATGTTACGGGTGCGCGGGCCCACCCCCACGGTCAGGACGTCGCCGCCCGCGAGCGGCGCGATCAACACGTAGTACCTGCCCGGGTTGCCGTCGAGCTGCTCCACGCGCGGACCGCGTGCCGTCTCCGGTGAGCGCACCCACGCGGCGAGGAGGGACGGCGGCAAGTCGACGCTCGCGAGCCGGATCTCCGCCGTCGGCTCGCCCGAGCGATGCCACACGGCCAGGCTCGCCGGGTACGAATCGGCCGCGAGCGGCGACGCGAGCCACCAGGCGTACAGCTCACCAGCCGTTCGCGGCGACGTCGCGGGTGGTGCGGCCCCGAGCCGCTCCAACAACGACGCGGCACGCGGATCGGACACGGCACCCAACCCCAGCGCGTCCCGCTCCGCGAGCAGGAGCCGGCCCTCCACGGCCGCGCCCCAGGTGACGAGCGCCGCCGCCGTTCCCGCGACCGTCGCGATGCCCAGCACCGCCCAGGGCCGGGGCGCAGGGACCAGCACGCCCACCAGCGCGGGGAGCCAGACGAAGGTGTACCACTCGGGCCACGCCCCGTAGGGATTCCACAACCACAGGCCCGCGAGCGCCGCCAGGCCGGCCCAGGCGCACGCCGCCGGCAAGATCCAGGGGAGGCGCCGTGGCTCGGTGGTGCCGCGCACCAGCGCCGCGGCGGCGAGCACCAGCGCCATCGCGGAGGTCGCGATGGCCACCTCCCACGACATCCACAGCGCGAACCCCACGCCGCCCGCCGGTGGCGTGATGCCCCGACCGAAATAGCGTACGACGTACGGCGCCGCGAGCACCAGCAGGCCCGCACCGGCGAGCGACCACCAGCGGCGCGCGAAACCGCGGCGCCACACCGCCGCCGCCGTGAGCAGCAGCACCACGCCGAGGGCGGTGAGCGCCCCCGCCGAGGCGCTGAATCCACCCAGCATGGGACGGTAGAACGACGCGGGCGAAAACAGCCCCGCCCAGCGGGTCGAGTCCTGCATGGCGCGCGCGACGGTCCACGCGGCCGCGACCGTCACCAGCCAGCGCCACCGGCCCGCCGGGGCGGTGACGACCACGAGCAGCAGCACGAGCGCGAGAGCGGCGCCGGCACGTCCCGTCGCGGCGCCCAGCGCGACGAGCTTGGCGTCGCTCTGGGTCGGCGGTGCCGGCTGCACGCTCAACAGCGTGGCGCCGGGCTCGCACCTGGTCGGGCAGAAGTCGAACACGTCGTCCCCGCGCGGCGCCAGCCCGGGCGCATAGAACCGCAGCGCGACGCCGTGAGCCGCTTCGAATCGCGCGCTCAGGGCGTGGTCGCGGTCGGGCACGGCCTGCGTCGCGTCCAACAGCACACTTCCCACGGCGCTGCCGCCGCCCGGCGTCTGGCGCCGGGCCTCGAGCGACACGTAGAATGGTGTGATGACGGCGCGCAGCTCGGCGGTGTCCCGTGCGGGAACGAAGCGGTGGCGACCAGCCCATGCGAGCGGCTCGCCGTCGGGGGCGAGAATCACCACGCCCCGCTCGACACCGCGCGTGCGCGTGCCCGACACCACGGCCTTACGCAGCTCGTCGAACGCCGCCTCGCGCGAGAGGAGGGCCGCCGTCATGCCCCGCCCGGCGAGCCGCCGCGCTTCGGTCACCGCGACAGCGAGCGCGTCCTTGAGCTGGGACGAGTCCCGGGGCATCCGGCCGGCCCGCACGGCGGGCCAGCAGCATTCGATCCCCCGCACCTGCAGCATGCCGGTCACGACCACGGCACCGAGCACGAGACTCGCGACGGCAGCGGCGCCGGGCAACGCGGCCCGAGGCCGCCGCGCGGCGAGGGCCGCCGTCACGAGCGCTCCCCCCGCCGCTCCCGCGGCCCAGCCCCACCCCGCACCCGTCCCGTGGAGCCACTCGGCCGCGGCCACGGCGACGACGCAGCCCGCGAGCGCTACGTGAGCCCGCCGCTCCACCTGAAGGCCCTGGTCCCCGATGAGGTCCGTTTCATTCTCGAGCGCGATGCGCGCCTCCTCGTTCCCGTGGGGACGTGCGAGCAGCACGGCCCGCACCTGCCGCTCGGCTGCGACACCATCATCGTCGAGTGCCTGGCCGACGATTTGTCCGGCGCGCTCGAGATCCTGCGCGCGCCCACCATCGAATATGGTGTCAATACGTCCACCCAGCGGCCGTTTCCCGGGAACGCCTCAGTGCGCCGCAAGACGCTGCACCGCTGGATGAACGACCTGCTCGGCTCGTGGGAGCAGGCGGGCGTCGACACCTTCATCATCTTGACCGCCCACGGCTACGATCCGCACCAGGAAGCCCTGTCCACCCTGCGTACGCACCAGGCACGGATCTTCACGGTCGACGTGTTCGACCTCGATTTCAGCGGCTTGCTCGAGGATGGCGACGGCCCGATGCACGGGAGCGAGCTCGACACGTCCCTGCTCCTCTACCTCGCGCCGGAGCTCGTCCACATGGAGCGCGCCCAGGACTTCCTGCTGCCCGAGCGGCAGCTCACGCGTTACCAGCGCACCCGGCTGGGCGCGCTGCCGAAAGGGTCGCCAGGCTCGCTGGGCCGGCCGTCGCTCGCGACGCGGGAGAAGGGCGAACGGCTGTATAAGATGATCCGCGAGCGTATCGCCACGCGAGTGCTGGGGGCACCGGTCCCGTGAGCGCGCTCCTGCTCGCGCTCGCCGTGGTCCACAGCCAGGGCCAGGGGTCGGTGGACGAGGGAACGCTGCTGGTGCGACAGGACACCGTCGAGATCGCGCGTGAAGCGTTCCGGCTCACGCCGGCCCGCGCCGCCGCGGGCGGCTGGACCCTGGCGACCACGATCCGCTTCGATCGCACCCGCCCCGTGGTGGTGCTCGACCCGATCCTCGAGCTGGGCCCCGATTCCGGCGCCACGACGCTCGAGTACACGGTGGCCGACCCGCGCGACCCGTTGCGCATCGTGGGCCAGTTCACCCGCGGCCGGTTCGTGGTGCGGATGCTGGGACGCCGCACCGAGCGGGCGCGGGAGTTCCCCACGCCTCCGCCCGCAGCCGTGCTGGACGACTCCGTGTTCGCCCTCTATCTCCCGGTCGCCTGGCTGGCTCGAGCGCAGCCGGCCCAGGTGACCGCGGTGTTCCCGCGGGCCGGCCGGCGCGAGCTGCTGGCGGTCCGGGACCTGGGCATCGAGGCGACGACGCTGAACCGCGACCCCGCGGAGCTGCGCCACATCACGGTAACAGGGGGCGAGAACCGGCTCGTGCACGTCTGGCTCGGGGCCGAGGGACGCCTCGCCAAGGTCGAGATTCCCTCACGCGGCCTGGTCGCGGGGCGGCAGCCGGCGCATTGAGCGGGTCGTCGCCGCCCGCTACCCGGGTTAGATTGTCGCGCGTCGAAACTTGCGGCGCTCGCGCCGCGTACGAGGTGTCGTCCCAACGACCGGTCCAAGGATCGCCATGAGGCTTCTGTTGTCCTCCGTCGGGCTCGCCGTCTGCCCGGTGCTCGCGGTGTGTCAGCGCTCCGTTCCCGCGAACCTGTCTCTCGCCGATGCTGTCGCCCTCGCCCGTGCCAACAACCCGGTGTACCGGCAGGTCATCAACGACCGCGCCCCCGCCGCCTGGGCGGTGCGGAGCGCATGGTCGACCCTGCTGGTGCCGAGCGTGAGCGCGTCGGGGGGGATCGGGTACGCCGGCCCGGGTCAGCAGACGTTTCTCACGTCGAACTTCTCGCAGAGCGTCTCCACCTTGTCCTCGAGCTATAGCGTCGGCCTGGACTGGACCTTGAGCGGCCAGACCCTCACCCAGCCGGGGCTCCGCAAGGCACAGCTCTCGGCGGCGGACGCCGACGTCGCGGGCGCGGAGACGAACCTCGTCACGGGCGTGACGCAGCAGTACCTGACGGTACTGCAAGCGCGGGACAACGCCGAGGTCGCGCGCCAGCAGCTGCAGCACGACGAGGAGTTCCAGAAGCTCGCCCAGGCGCGCTACGACGTGGGGCGCGCGTCGTTGATCGACGTGCGCCAGGCGCAGGTAGCCCGGGGGCAGGCGGAGGTGGTCCTGCTGCGGGCGCGCACGGCGGTGCAGGTCGAGAAGCTCCGGCTGTTTCAGCAGATCGGCGTGACGGCACCGGTCGATCTGGCGTCCGTCCAGCTCACCGACACCTTCACCGTGCAGGCGCCCACCTGGCAGCTGAACGACCTGCTCACGATGGCCGAGCAGCAGAACCCGGCGCTCAAGGCGCTGCGTGGGCGTGAACACGCCGCCGCCTGGGGCGTCCGGGCCGCGACCGCGAGCTACGGCCCGTCCCTGTCGGTGTCCGCCGGCTGGTCGGGCTTCACGCAAAAGCTCTCGGACATCAACCCGACCATCGCGGGCGCGCAGGCCAGCGCCACGGCGGACTCGACCACCTGCGCCTACGCCAACAGCGCGTGGCTCAACTCGGGCTCCGGGCCGCCACTCGACTGCACGCAGTACTCGTTCACGCCCGCGGCGGAGCAGGCGATCCGCAGCCGCAACGCCGCCTATCCCTTCCAGTTCACGCCGGAGCCGTTCCAGGCGAGGCTCACGGTACGGATCCCGTTGTGGGGCAACTTCCAGCAGCCGCTCGAGGTGTCGCAGGCGAAGGCGCAGCAGCAGGATCTGCAGGAGTCGGTGCGGGCGCGCGGCCTCCAGCTCCAGACCGACGTGAGCGGCGCGTTCTTGACGCTCCAGACGACGCATCAGGCAATCGCCATTCAGGACACGAGCCGCACCGCGGCGCGCGAGCAGCTGCAGCTCGCCACGGAGCGCTACCGCGTCGGCTCGGGCACGTTCTTCGAGCTGCTCGACGCCCAGGTGGCGGCGCTGCGCGCCGAGACGGACTATGTCAACGCGGTATACGACTATCATAAGGCGCTGGCCGCGCTCGAGGCGGCGGTCGGTCGGCCGTTGCGGTAACGGGAGGAAGCGACTGCGATGTCCAAACGAAACAAGGTGCTGGTGGGCGCGGGAGCGGCAGTGCTGATCGTCGGGCTGGTGGCGATCAGCGCCGGCGCGCGCCGCGACCGCGGTCAGGAAGTCCGCTTCGAAAAGGTCGCCCGGCGCGACCTGGTCGCGGCCGTGACGGCGAGCGGCAAGATCCAACCCAAGAAAAAGGTCGACATCTCGGCCGACATCACCGGGCGGATCACCAAGATCGCCGTGCGCGAGGGCGACCTCGTCAAGCAAGGGCAGTTCCTGCTGCAGATCGACCCGACCATCTACGAGGCCAACCTGCAGGCGGCGGCGGCCACGCTGGCGTCGTCGCAGGCGGCCGCGGTGCAGGCCAAGGCGAACCAGGATCAGGCCGAGCGCGCGCTGCGGCGCACCAAGGAGCTGCACACCCAGAGCCCCAACCTCGTGTCGCAGGAGCAGCTGGAGCAGGCGCAGACGGCGTTCGACATCGCCGAGGCGAACCTGACCGCGGCGCAGCACCAGGTCGATCAGGCGCGCGCGGCGATGCAGTCGGCGCGCGACAACCTCCGCAAGACCACGCTCGTCGCGCCCATGGCCGGACGGGTCACGCGCCTCGCGGTGGAGGAGGGAGAAGTGGCCGTGCCGAGCACGTTCTCGAAAGACATCGGCCTGCTGATGACGGTCTCGGACCTGTCGGTGATCCAGGCCAAAGTCAAGGTGGACGAGACCGACGTGGTGCGCGTGCATCTCGGCGACTCGGTCGAGGTGTCGATCGACGCCTTCCCCGACACCACGTTCACGGGCCAGGTGACCAAGGTGTCCAACTCGAGCGTGCTCAACGCCGGTCAGGCGGCGACGGGCCAGAGCGACCGGGCCGTCGACTACGAAGTCGAAGTCACCCTCGACAAGCCGCCGGCCGACACGCGCCCGGACCTGTCCGCCACCGCGCGGATCGTCACCGATACGCGCAAGCAGGCGCTGTCGATTCCGATCATCGCCCTCACGGTGCGGGAGAACAAGCCGGTGTCGACCGAAAACCGCCCGGTGGACACGACGGGCGCCCGCAAGAAAAAGGAGACCGAGGGCGTGTTCACGGTGAAGGACGGCGTCGCGACCTTCCGCGCGGTCAAGGTCGGTATCGCGGGGGACGAGTATTTCGAGGTGACCGACGGCCTGAAAGAGGGCGAGACGCTCGTCGCCGGACCGTATCAGGCGATTCGCGATCTCAAGGACGGCGCCCGGGTGCGCGCGATGAAGCAGCCGGCCGACTCGACCAAGAAGAAGGCCGCGGCGTGACGCTCCCGCAGATGTTCCGGACCGGGGACACGCCGCTCCCCGACGTCATCATCCTCACGCACAAGCTCACGCGCGCCTACGACATGGGGGGTGAGGTCGTGCGGGCGCTGCAGGGCGTGAGCCTGCAGATCCGCAAGAACGAGTACGTCGCTGTCATGGGACCGTCGGGATCGGGCAAGTCGACGCTCATGAACCTGATCGGCTGTCTCGACACGCCCACGTCGGGCGAGTATTGGCTGAACGGCCAGAAGGTCTCCGACCTGGACGACGACGAGCTGGCGCGGATCCGGAACAAGGAGATCGGGTTCGTGTTCCAGACCTTCAACCTGTTGCCCCGCGCCAGCGCGCTCCACAACGTGGAGTTGCCGCTCATCTACGCCGGGCACGGCGCGCGCGAGCGGCGCGCCCGGGCGGCGCGGGCGCTCGAGCGCGTGGGACTGGGCGACCGCATGGAGCACCGGCCCAACGAGCTCTCCGGGGGGCAGCGCCAGCGCGTCGCGATCGCGCGCGCGCTCGTGAACGACCCGTCCATTCTGCTGGCCGACGAGCCCACGGGCAACCTCGATTCCACCACCAGCGCCGAAATCATGGCGGTGTTCCGCGAGCTGCACCGGCAGGGGCAAACGATCGTCATGGTGACGCACGAGCACGACATCGCGGCCCACGCGGCGCGCGTGGTGACGCTGCGCGACGGGCTCATCGCCAGCGACCAGCTGCAGGCCGCCTAGATGCCGCTGTTCGAGGCGTTGCGCCTCGCCCTCCAGACGATCCGGACCCAGAAGCTCAAGAGCGGCTTTTCCCTGCTCGGCGTGTTCATCGGCGTCGCCTCGCTCATCGGCGCGTGGTCGATCGTGAACGGCGTGAACCGGTACATGACCGAGAAGTTCGCGCAGACGCTGTTCGGCGTGAACACCTTCCAGCTGCGGCGCCGCCCGATGTTCACCCCCAACGTGCCCGACTCGGTGTGGCGGGCGTGGGCACGACGGCCCCGCATCCGCTTCAGCGACGCGGAGGCGCTGAACGCCGGCTTCACCGTGCCCGTGGTGACGGCCTGGCAGTCGAGCGATAACCAAACCGTCTCCTACCGCGACAAGCAGGCCCGGGACATCGAGCTCACCGCCGCGAGCGAGCGCTACTTCGAGATCAAGAACCTGCGGCTCGCCCTCGGGCGGGCGTTCACCGCGCAGGAGAACCGCTCCGGGGCGCCCGTGGTCGTGCTGGGCGACGCGGTGGCACAGCGGTTGTTCGTCGATCGCTCCCCGCTGGACCGCAGCGTGCGGATCGGCGGCAGCCCCTATCGCGTGATCGGGGTGGTGGAAAAGCAGGGGAGCATCCTCGGCTTTCCGCTCGATCGCTTCGTCGTCGTGCCGGCGCTGTCGCCCGCGCAGAATCTCGTCAATCCTCCCGGGATCCTCGACGCCTTTCTGGTGAAGGCGCAGAGCGAACCCGAGATGCACCTGGCCATGGACCAGGCCGAGGGCATCATGCGCAGCCGCCGCCATCTGCGGCCGCGTCAGGATGACAATTTCGCGCTCGATACGTCGGAGGGCGTGCAGCGGTTCTGGGCGGGCATCAGTCGGATCCTCGTCGTGGTGCTGCCCGGCGTGGTGCTCGTCTCGCTCGTGATCGGCGGCATCGTGATCATGAACATCATGCTCATGGCGGTGGCGGAGCGGACGCGCGAGATCGGCCTGCGGAAGTCGCTGGGCGCGCGGCGCCGCGACGTGCTGCGGCAGTTTCTCGCCGAAGCGGCGGCGATCGCGACCGTGGGCGCGGCGTTCGGCGTCGTGGCCGGCATCGGGCTGACGTTCCTCATCGCCGCCGCCTCTCCCCTGCCGGCCAGCGTGTCGCCCGTGTCGATCCTGTTGGGCGTGGTCATGGGCGCGGGCGTCGGCGTCGTCGCGGGTGTCTATCCCGCGAGCCGCGCGGCGCGGCTCGATCCCATCGCCGCGCTGCGCCAGGAATAGCCGTGACCGCCCTGTTCGAAGGCGTCGGCATCGCGCTCGCGTCGCTCCGCGCCCACAAGATGCGCGCCGCGCTCACGATCCTGGGCGTCGCCATCGGGGTCACGGTCGTCATGGTCATCGGGGCCTTGATCAGCGGGTTCAACAAGGGCATCTCCGACATGCTGTCCTCGCTCGGCCCCAAGACATTCTGGGTCGGGCGCTATTGGGGCGGGCAGGGCGACGTCGACCCGGAAGACCCGGACCCGTGGCGGCGGCGTCCTCCCATGACGATGGACGAGGCCGCGCGTCTGGGGCAGCTGCCCTCCATCGCCTTCGTGGTGGTGGACGAGAACACGTCGGCGGACATCGACTTCGAGGGCCACCGCATGGCGGCCATCAGCATCCGGGGCCGCAACGCCGACTGGCCCAAGATCGAAGGCGGTGCCATCCACCCGGGCCGCTCGTTCAGCCACGTCGAGGACGCGGCCAACAGTCACGTGGCCGTGGTCAACACGAAGCTCGCGGAGAACCTGTTCGGCCAACGGGACCCGGTCGCGCGGCGCATCAAGATCAGCGGCGTGCCGTACGACGTGATCGGCGTGTACGACCCGCCGCCCCACCTGTTCGGCGGCGAGGAGCGGCCCCAGGCCATGATCCCGCACGGGACCTTCGCCAAGGAGCTGCAGTACTGGCGCGGCTGGATGGACATGTTCGTGGTGCCGCAGGACTCGGTGTCGCTGGAGCGCGCGATGGACGACGTCACCATGGCACTGCGCACGATGCGGGGCTTGCGGCCGGGCCAGCGCAACAACTTCGATGCGGTCACGCAGGAAGTCTACGTGAAGGCCATCAACAGCTTCACGCTGGTGGCCCGGGTCCTGATGATCGCGCTCTCGATGGTGGGTCTGATGGTCGGCGGCATCGGCGTCGTCGCGATCATGATGATTTCGGTCACGGAGCGCACGCGGGAGATCGGCGTGCGGAAGGCGCTCGGCGCGACGCGGCGCGAGATCCTGTGGCAGTTCCTGGTCGAAGCCGCGACGCTCACGCTGGTGGGCGGCATCGTCGGCATGGTCGTGGGCTGGCTCATTTCGCTGGTGCTCGCCGGCGCTACGCCGGTTCCCGCCTACGTGCCGCTCGGCTCCGTCGTCCTCGCCCTGGGCGCTGCCGCGGTCACGGGGCTGCTGTTCGGTATCTATCCCGCGAGCAAAGCGTCGCGTCTCGACCCGGTCGAGGCGCTGCGCTACGAATAGATGGCCTTCTGGGAGGCCGTCCGTCTCGCCCTGCAGACCATCCGGGCACAGAAGCTCAAGAGCGCCTTCTCGATCATCGGCGTGTTCATCGGGGTGATGTTTCTCATCGCCGTCGTCTCGGTCGTGCAGGGGATGAACCGCTACATGACCGACAAGTTCGCCGGCACCCTGCTCGGCGTGAATACGTTCCGGCTGCGGCAGTTTCCCGACGTCCAGCTCGGCAATGTGACCGACTCGATGTGGCGGGTGTGGCGCCGGCGGCCGCGCGTCAGCTACGACGACGCGCAGGCGGTCATGCGCGGCGTGACGGTCCCGGTACTCGCGGCGTGGGAGTCGAGCACCCGCACCACGCTGGTGGCCGGGCACAGGCACGCGAAGGACGTGGAGGTCACGGCGGCGACGGAGCTCTACTTCGACATCCGCTCCCTCGCGGTCGAGCGCGGCCGCCCCTTCACGGGACAGGAAGTGCAGGCCGGCGTGCCCGTGCTCGTGCTCGGGTACGAGCTGGCCGAGAAGCTGTTCGAGGGTCAGGATCCGCTCGGCCGTGAGGTGAAGATCTTCGACCTCCCCTACCGGGTGATCGGCGTGGTCGAGAAACAGGGCAACCTGTTCGGCCTGTCGCTCGACAAGTTCGCGGTGGCGCCGGCGAGCGCCCCGCTCAAGCGCTATGTCAGCGAGCCCCGCGTGGTGGACGCCGTGGCCATGAAGGCACGCACCCAGCCCGACATGCGCGAGGCGCTGGGGCAGGCCGAGGCGATCATGCGCAACCGGCGCCACCTGCGGCCGCGCCAGGCCGACGATTTCACGCTCGAAACCGCGGACGAGGTGCTGGATTTCTGGGGAAAGATCAGCCGGGTGCTGTTCGTGGCGCTGCCCGGCCTCGTGGCCGTGTCGCTCGTGGTGGGGGGGATCGTCATCATGAACATCATGCTGATGGCAGTGGCCGAGCGGACGCGCGAGATCGGCATCCGCAAGTCGCTGGGCGCCCGGCGGCGCGACATCCTGCGGCAGTTCCTGGTCGAGGCCGCGACGCTCGCCACGGCGGGGGCCACAGGAGGCGTCGTCCTGGGCATCGGCCTGGCGGGCGCCGTGGCGTCGCTCACGCCGCTCCCCGCCGCGGTCGCGCCCTGGTCGATCCTGGTCGGCGTGGTCCTGGGCGGCGGCGTCGGGGTCGTCGCCGGTGTGTACCCGGCGAGCCGCGCGGCGCGACTCGACCCCATCGCCGCCCTGCGGCACGAGACATGACCGGCGGGGGAGGGGCCCTGTTCGAAGGGGTCGGCATCGCGCTCGATTCGCTGCGCGGCAACAAGCGGCGGGCGGCGCTGACGATCCTGGGCGTCGCCATCGGCGTGACGGTCGTCATGGTGATCGCGGCGATGATCAGCGGGATCAACCGCAGCGTGTCGAGCGTGATCGAGTCCATCGCCCCGCGCACGTTTCTGGTGTGGCGCTTCTTCCAGGCGGGGGTGAACGTCTCGGACGGCTCCGACGAATCGAGCCCCTGGCGGCGGAACCCGGAGATCGTTGAGCTCGAGGCGGACCGGATCGCCGTGCTGCCCTCCGTGCGCTACGTCACCCGCCGCGACGAGAGCTCCGCCACCGTGGAGTACGGCGACCGGCGGCTCGAATCGGTCAACGTCTCGGGGTTGTCGGCGCAGTGGGTGGAAGTGAACGGCGGCGACGTCCATCCCGGGCGCACGTTCACGCGGCTGGAAGACGTGGCCAACGACGCCGTGGCGGTCATCAACACCAAGCTCGAGGAGCAGCTGTTCCGCGGGCGCGACCCGATCGGCCAGACGATCCACGTCGGCGGGACGCCGTTCAAGGTGATCGGCGTCTATGTTCCGCCGCCCAGTCTGTTCAGCGGCACGACGCCGCCGTTCGTCGGCGTTCCGCACGGCGCCTTCGTCAAACACGTGCCGTACCGGAAGGGATGGATGCGGCTCGCGGTCGCCCCGGCGCCGACCTACACCCAGCAGGAGGCGATGGACGAGGTGGTGGCCACGTTGCGCTCGCTGCGCGGGCTCAAGCCGGGGCAGGAAAACAACTTCTCGATCGTCACCCAGGACAAGCTGCTGGACTCCTGGAACAAGGTCACCGGCATGTTCTTTCTCGTCATGCTGGTGCTCTCGTCCATCGCGTTGATGGTCGGGGGGGTCGGCGTGGTGGCGATCATGATGATCTCGGTCACCGAGCGCACGCGGGAGATCGGCGTGCGCAAGGCGCTCGGAGCGACCCGGCGCGCCATCAAGTGGCAATTCCTCGTCGAGGCCTCGACCCTCACGCTCGTGGGAGGCGCCGTGGGGATGCTCGCGGGCGGTGTCGTCGCGTTCGGGGTCGCCAGCCTGACGCCGATCCCCGCGCACGTGCCGCTGTGGTCGGTCATCGCCGCCCTCGCCGCCTCCGCCCTCACCGGCATCGGGTTTGGCCTGTATCCCGCCAGCAAGGCGGCGAGATTGGATCCGGTGGAGGCGCTGAGGTACGAATAGCGGGACGGGGGACGAGGGACGGGGGACGGGTCAGCAACCGATGCACCCGTCCCTCTTCCCCCGTCCCCCGTCCCGTTAGATTCTCCCGCGCCATGCCCCTCTCCGAAGCGATTGTGCAGGCGCTCCAGACCGCGTGGAGCCACAAGCTGCGCTCGTTCTTCACGCTGCTCGGCATCATCGTGTCGGTCGGGTTCCTCGTGGCGGTCGTCGCGGTGATCCAGGGCATGAACGCGTACGTGCGCGAGCGCATCGCGGGCGCGATCGTCGGGGTCAACGCGTTTCAGATCCGTCGCGACCCGATCCAAGTCGGGTTCATCGACGACGAAGAGCTGAAGCGGATCCAACGCCGGCCGATCATCGGCCAGGAGGACGCCGCGTACGTGGAACGCGCCCTGCCCGACGCGGAGGCCATCGCCCTCCAGTCCGGCTGGCCGACGCCGATGGCGGACGTGCAGTGGCGCAACCGCACGGTAGGTGACGTGCTGGTGTTCGGGGTCACGCCGCCGTTCGTCGTGGTGCAGGACTACGCGTTCGCGGCCGGGGCGCCGTTCACCGACGTGGACGAGCGGCAACGGCGGCTCGTCGCGGT
This sequence comes from Gemmatimonadales bacterium, assembly GCA_035601235.1. Classification (GTDB taxonomy): domain Bacteria; phylum Gemmatimonadota; class Gemmatimonadetes; order Gemmatimonadales; family GWC2-71-9; genus AG41. The sequence continues at coordinate 16,366 of DATNOR010000171.1, read as the reverse complement.
GCTGGGGTTCGATGTGGCGGAGAAGCTGTTCGGCGCTCCGGAGCGCGCCGTGGGCAGCGCGATTCGCGTCCGCGGTGCGCAGCTCACGATCACGGGGGTCGTCGCCAAGAAGGGCACCGTGCTGGGGCAGTCCTGGGACGGGTTCGTCATGCTGCCGCTCACCACGTTCGAGGCGCTGTACGGGCGCCGCCAGACCACGGTGATCTCGGTCAAGATGCCGGCGGCCGCGCGCGTGGCCGACGGTATGCTCCGCGCCGAGGAGGCGATGCGCATCGCGCACCACCTGCGGCCCTCGCAGGAGGACGACTTCACCGTCGACACCGGGGAAGGGCTGATCGCGTTCTGGGGCAAGCTCACCCGGGTGATTTTCACGGTCGTGCCTGCCGTGGTGGGCATCGGCATCGTGGTGGGCGGTATCGTGATCATGAACATCATGCTGATGAGCGTCACCGAGCGCACCCGCGAGATCGGGATCCTCAAGTCGCTGGGCGCCTCGCGGCGCGACGTGCGGCGCCAGTTCCTCGCCGAGTCGGCCATCCTGTCCCTGCTGGGCGGCGTCGCCGGACTGCTCGCGGGGAGCGCGCTCGCCGCCCTGGTCCAGGTGGCGTCCCCCCTGCCCGCCCGCGTGACGGCCTGGTCGGTGGCGGTGGCGCTGGGACTCGGCGTCGGCGTGGGGATCGTATTCGGCGTTTACCCGGCGCACCGCGCGTCGCGCCTCGACCCGATCGAAGCGCTGCGCGCCGAGTAGCATGGCGTTCCACTCGATTCGCGAAGGCTGGCTGATCGCCGTCGATCAGCTCCGCGTCAACAAGCTGCGCTCCGGGCTCACCATTCTCGGGGTCGTGATCGGGATCGCCACGGTCATGGCGATGGCCTCGATCGTGGCGGGCTTCCGCGAGCAGATCGTCAACACGCTCGAGGTCGTGGGGCCGACCACGTTTCGCATCCTGCGGTTCTTCTCGTCCACGCCGCTCAATCCCGACGCGTTGCCGCGCGAGGTGCGCATCCGCCCCGCCCTCGCCCCCCGCGAGGCCGAGGCGATCGCGCGCCTGCCCGAGATCCATTACGCGGCGATCTGGACGCAGCTGTTCTACCGGTTCGAATACGCCGGGACCCGCACCCAGGTCCTGGGTGTGTTCGGCGCGGACGATCGCTACATGGAAATCCTGGGCGGCGAGGTGGTCCGGGGCCGGGTGTTCACGACGGCGGAGCTGCGGGGCGGCGCGCCGGTCGCGGTCGTCGAGCAGCGCACCGTGGATCGGCTGTTCGGGGCGCGCGAGCCCATCGGCGAGATGGTCCGCATCGGCGGCCATCCGTTCCGCGTGATCGGCGTGTGGCAGCGTCCCACCAACATCTTCGAGGTGCCGGGGGCGCCGGAGATCGCGGGGGTGGTGCCGTTCGAGGCAGCCCACGCGCGCTTCCCGATCGACCGGGTGAATGGCCTGATCATCCTCGTCAAGCCGCGGCCCGAGGTGAGCGTCGCGCGCGCGATGGACGCGGCCACGCTGCAGCTGCGGCGCCTGCGCGGGCTGCGGGTGGGCGAGCCTAACAGCTTTGACCTGCTCACGTCGGATCAGGTGCTCGGCATCTTCGACAGCCTCACGTTCGCGTTCTTCTTCGTGATGCTGGTGCTGTCGAGCATCGCGCTGCTGGTCGGCGGGATCGGGGTAATGGCGATCATGATGGTGTCGGTGACGAGCCGGACGCGGGAGATCGGGCTGCGCAAGGCCATGGGCGCCACGCGCCGCGACGTGCTGTGGCAGTTCCTCGTGGAAGCGGCCACGCTCACCCTGATGGGCGGCCTGCTCGGCATCATGCTGGGGACCGTGACCGGGGAATTCCTCAAGCGGCTGCTCGATTTCAGCACGACCGTGCCGGTGTGGAGCGCCGCGATCGCGACGGTGGTGTCGATCGCCGTCGGGCTCGTCTTCGGCATCGCACCGGCGGCGAGAGCGGCGAAGCTGGATCCCGTCGAAGCACTGAGGTACGAATGATGAAACGCGGAACGCGGAAGTGGGAACGCGGAACTGTCCGAGCCTGTTCCGCGTTCCGCGTTCCGACTTCCGCGTTCGGGGAGGACTCGTGAACCAAGCGGTCGACCTTCTCGCCATCGCCGCCCACCGCGACGATGTGGAACTGACCTGCGGCGGCACACTCGCCAAGGCCGTCAAGGCAGGCCACCGGGTGGGCATCGTCGATCTCACCCAGGGCGAGACCGGGACGCGCGGTGACGCCGCCACGCGCGCCGCGGAGGCCGAGCGCGCGGCCCAGGTCCTGGGCGTCCATGTCAGGCTGAATGCCGGACTCCCAGACGCGCATCTGGAAAACAATGAGACGTCACGCGCGCAAGTCGTCACGCTGATACGTCAAACAAAGCCGCGGGTCGTGATTCTTCCCTTCCCGATCGGCCGGCACCCCGATCACCGCGTCGCTTCGGAGCTGGGGCGCGACGCCTGCTATCTGGCGGGGCTCGCGAAGTACGGATCTGGCGGCACTGCGCACCGGCCGTTCAAGCTGCTCTATGCCCTCGCGTACCGCGAAGACCCCGTCAAACCCTCTTTCGTCGTCGACGTTTCGGAGGTGTTCGAGACCAAGATGGCGGCGATCCGTTGCTACGCGTCGCAGTTCGACGGCGCGCAGGCCGCCGGCGAGATCCATCCCACCGGCCAGGACCTGTACGAGCTGATCCGCGTGCAGTCGGCGCATTACGGCTCGCTCATCCGCCGGCCGTACGGCGAGCCGTTCTTCTGCCACGAGACGCTCGAAGTCCAAGACGTGCTGCAGCTTGGCGTGCAGTCCCTGTAGCGTCTAGATTCACCCGCATGCCCAAGCGGCTGGTCTATCTCGACAACGCGGCCACGACGCCGGTGCGTCCCGAGGTGCTCGAGGCGGTGCTGCCCTATCTCGGGCGCGAGGCCTTCGGCAACCCGTCCTCGGCGCATCGGTTCGGACGCGCGGCGCGCGCCGGCATCGAGGAGGCCAAGCGCACGATCGCCGCAGCGCTGGGGGGGGGCGCGGAGCCGGGCCAGGTGATCTTCACGTCCGGCGGCACCGAGGCCGACAACCTTGCGGTGATCGGGTGCGCGCTCGCCGCGCGCGCGCGCGGCGGGCCGTTCCGAGTGGCGGTATCCGCGATCGAGCACAAAGCGGTCCTCGCCGCGGCGCACGCCGTGGCCCGGCTGGGCGGCGAGGAGATCGTGCTCCCGGTCGACGCGTCCGGCGCCGTGGCGGAGGACGCGCTGGCCGCCGCGCTCGCCCGCGGCGTCGCCGTAGTGAGCGTGATGTGGGTGAACAACGAGGTGGGAGTCGTGCAGCCGGTGGCCCGGCTCGCCGCGCGCTGCCGCGCGGCCGGCGTCCCGCTCCACGTCGACGCCGTCCAGGCGCTCGGCAAGATCCCGGTCTCGCTCGCCGAGGTGGACTGCACCTTGCTCACGATTTCGGGCCACAAGATCGGCGCTCCCAAGGGGGTCGGCGCGCTGATCGTGCGCGATCGTCACGCGGTCGAGGCCATCATCCACGGCGGCGGCCAGCAGTTCGGCATCCGCCCCGGGACGGAGAACGTGCCGGGCATCATCGGGCTGGGAAAGGCGGTCGAGCTGGCGGCGCGCGAGCAGGCGGACTTCGCCGCCCGAGCCGCGGCGCTGCGCGACGAGCTCGAGCGCCGCGTGCTCGCCGTCGTGCCGGATGCCGTGGTCCACGCCGCCCGGGCGCCGCGGGCGCCGCACGTGTCCAACGTGTCTCTCCCCGGCACGGACAGCGAGGCGCTGTTGATGCATCTCGACCTCGCCGGGATCGCCTGCTCCTCGGGCTCCGCCTGCAGCACGGGGGCGGTCGAGCCATCGCACGTGCTCACGGCTATGGGCGTGCCGCCCGAGCTGGGCGTCGCGGCGCTGCGCTTCTCGTTCGGCAAGGAGAACACGGCGGAGGACGTGGACACGCTCATCGCTGCCCTGCCGAAGATTGTCGACAAGGTCCGGCAGCTGTCCGCCGTGTTGCACCGATGATCGAAACGCGGAACGCGGAACGCGGAATGCGGAACAGAGCTAGCGGGCGTCGAGTTGCGTGGCCGGTTCCGGCGAGCGAACCCTCTCCTGCTGTTCCGCCTTCCGCCTTCCGCGTTCCGCGTTCGGGGATGGGGGGTTAGGTGGCGGAGCGGGTGCTTGTGGCGATGTCCGGCGGGGTTGACTCGTCCGTCGCCGCAGCCTTGCTGGTGGAGGCGGGGTACGACGTCGTCGGCGCCACCATGAAGCTGTTCTGCTACGGCGACGCGGTGCCCGACCGGCCGTGCTGCTCGCTCGACTCGATCAGCGACGCGCGGCACGTGGCCCACCGGCTCGGCATCCCGCACTACGTGTTGAACCTGGAGGACCGGTTCGGTCGCGACGTGATTGCGGACTTCGTGAGCGAGTACGCCCGCGGCCGCACGCCCATTCCGTGCGTGCGCTGCAATTCGTTCACCAAGTTTCGCGCCTTCCTCCACCACGCCGACGCGCTCGAGTGCGCCTACGTCGCGACAGGCCACTACGCCATCGCCCGGGACGGCGCGCTGTTCCGCGGCCGCGACCCGCAGAAGGACCAGTCGTATTTCCTGTGGGGCATCGACCGCTCGGTCGTGGCGCGCATGCTCACGCCCGTGGGAGCGCTCACCAAGCGCGAGACCCGCGCGGTCGCCCGGCGGCTCGGGCTCGTCACGGCCGACAAGCCCGAATCGGTCGAGATCTGCTTCGTCCCCGATGACGACTACGTCGGCGTCCTCGAGCGCCATCTCCCGGTGGACGCCCCCGCGCTCGTGCCCGGCCCGCTCGTCACGGCCGGCGGCGAGATCGTGGGCGTGCACGCCGGCTTCGCGCGCTACACCATCGGACAGCGCCGCGGCCTCCCCGGCGGATTCCGTGAGCCGATGTACGTGGTCGCGATCCGACCGGATACGCGTGAAGTGGTGATCGGACCCGGGGACGAGCTGTTCGGCCACGCCGTGGAATTGGCCGAGGTGAACTGGCTCGCCGAGCCGCTGGCGCCGGGCGACGCCGCATTCGTGCAGTGCCGTTACCGCGCTGCGGCCGTGCCGGGCCGGGTGCGGGAGCGCGCGGGCGACGGACTCGTACTCGATCTCGCCCAGCCGGTGCGGGCGATCACGCCGGGGCAGTCCGGCGCGCTGTACGACGCCGACGGGCGGCTGCTCGGCGGCGGCGTGATCGCGTAACCGTCTCCCGGCCAAGCGGTTCGTCCGCTCGGCAGGGGTGGTGCGCCCCGTGACGGTCCGATCTCCGAACCGCGGGGTAGGTTTCAGGCTGGACCATTCCGCCGCGGCGCTCTCGCCCTGAACGTCGCCGGCACCGCCCACATTTCGGAGGACCAGCATGCCCGCTCGTCCAGGTCGTCCCCGGTGGGGCCTTGCGGTCGTCGCCGTGCTCGCGGCTGCCTGCAGCAGCACCACCGCGCCCCAGGCCCATCTCGCCAACCCCCAGCAGCTGAGCTCCGACCTCCAGGCCGTGTCGGGTGTGCTGCAATCGTCGGTGCTCGCGAGCTTCGGTGTCGTCGGCTCGGCGGCGGGCTCTCCCGCCACCGTGGCGACGCCCGCCGGGGCCCTGCTCCAGGCCGCGCCCATCACCACGCCGCAGACCGCCGGCCAGGCGTACCTGGACGCGCCGCGGCGGCTGCAGGCGCTCCGCCTGGCGGCGGGAAGGCTCGGCTCCGGCATCAGCGCCAGCGCCAGCGTGATTCCACCGCCGTTTCTCGGCCAGACGTTCGTGTGGGACGACGCCACGCATCAGTACGTCGTCGGCGCCGACGCGGGACCGACCAACGGCGTGCGGATCATCCTGTACGCGCTCGACCCGACCGGCAATGTGGCCGAGCCTTCCAACGCGGTAGGCTTCGTGGATCTGCTCGACGAGAGCACCACGAGCCCGGCCGTCAACAAGCTCCACGTGATCGTGCAGGGCGGCACGCCCGCGAGTCCCGGCGTCACGTACGCGGACTATACCGTCAGCGGCAGCGTCACCGGCAATCCCGCCACGGCATTCAACGCCTCGGCGGTCGGCTTTGTGAGCGACGGCACGCATCCGCTCACGTTCAACGCGACGTTCGCGGCCACGAACCTCACGACCGACAATCCCGACGCCCAGTTGGACGTCACGTGGGACCTGGCCAACCCCGTCATTCACGTGGAGCTGCACGAAACGCTCGCCACGTCCGATGCGAACCACCTCACGGTGACGATCGATTTCAGCGTGGTCCACGGGAGCGAGACAGTGGCGTTGACGGGTACGATCACCGTCGTGTCGTTCCCGCAGAGCGTGAGCGCGAACCTGTTGATCACGGTGAACGGCGTGGCCTACGCTCGTGTCAGGGGCACCGCCACCGCCACGACGAACACCATCCAGCTGGTCCACGCGGATGGCAGCGCCCTCTCGGGCGCCGAGCAGCAGGCGGTCACCGATCTGTTCGATCTGCCCGGGCAGATCGAAACCGCGATCGACAACGTGTTCAGCCCGTGTGAGCATCTGATGGGCGCCTGAGGGCGCGCCCGCGGCGCAAGCCCCCGCCCGGCCTGGCCGGGCGGGGGCTTTCGTCATATAAGGGGGAGTGAAAATGGTCTATCGCGCCCTCGCCGACGGCGTCGTGCTGCTGCACACCGCCTTCGTCGCCTTCGTGATGCTGGGTGGATTCCTCGCCTGGCGCTGGCGCGCCGTGCTGTGGGCCCATGTGCCGGCGGCGTTATGGGGGGCGGCCATCGAGTATGCCGGCTGGATTTGCCCGCTCACGCCGCTCGAAAACGCGCTGCGGGCCCGAGCCGGACTCGAGGGCTATCGGGGCGGGTTCGTCGAGCACTACGTGATCCCGCTGCTCTATCCGGCGGGGCTGACCCGGCCGGCCCAGGCGGTGCTCGGGACTGTCGTGGTCGTCGTGAACGTCGTCGCCTACACCATCCTTATCCGCCGCATCCTTCGGGGAGGCTGACCCTATGACCACACGCCGCGGTTTCCTTGAGTCGCTCTACGCGGCCGGTGCCGCCCTCCCGGCGCTCCGGGACGACGCGCTGCCGCGGCTCGCCCGCGTGGCCCGGCACGTGGATCGCCGGCCTGCCGACGATGTCACCCGCGACGAGGACTTCTGGCGCGAGGTCCAGGAGGCCTTTACGCTCGATCGCACGATCATCAACCTCAACAACGGTGGGGTGAGCCCGAGCCCACGCATCGTGCAGGACGCGATGCGCCGCTACCTGGAATACTCCAACACGGCGCCCGCCTATACCATGTGGCAGGTGCTCGAGCCGGAGATCGAGGCCGTGCGGCGCCGCCTCGCGGCGAGCTTCGGCTGCGACGCCGAGGAAATGGCGATCACACGCAACGCGAGCGAATCGCTCGAGATCGTACAGCTCGGGATCCCGCTGGAGCGTGGGGACGAAGTGTTGACGACCACTCAGGACTATCCGCGCATGCTCACGACGTGGCACCAGCGCGAGCGGCGGGAGGGTATCGTGGTGCGAGAGATCGGTTTTCCCGTGCCGCCGCCGTCCCAGGACGACCTGGCCGACCGCTTCGCGCGCGCCATCACGCCGAAGACCAAGCTGATCCACGTTTGTCACATCACCAACCTCACGGGGCAGATCTTCCCGATCCGCAAGATCGTGCGACTGGCGCGGGAGCGCGGGATCGAGGTGATCGTGGACGGCGCGCACGCGTTCGCGCACTTCCCGTTCACCCGCGACGAGCTCGACTGCGACTATTACGGCACCAGCCTCCACAAGTGGCTGCTGGCACCCCACGGCACCGGGTTCCTGTACGTGCGGAAGGCGAAGATCGAGCGGCTCTGGCCGCTCATGGCGGCGCCGCCCGAGATGAACCGCGACATCCGCAAGTTCGAGGAGATCGGGACCCATCCTGCCGCGAACCACAACGCCATCGCCGAGGCGCTGACATTCCACGAGGGGCTCGGGGCGGAGCGGAAGGCGGCGCGGTTGCGCTACCTGTTCCAGCGCTGGGCGAAGCGGCTGGAGCAGCGGCCGGGCGTGAGGATCCTCACTCCGTACGACCCGGCGCAGTCGTGCGGGCTCGCCAGCCTCTCGGTCGAAGGGCTGGACGTGAACAAGCTCGTCGCCTTCCTTTGGGACAAGCACCGGATCCTCGTCACGCCGATCGTACACAAGGAGTTCAGCTGCGCGCGCGTGACACCGAACGTGTACACGACACTCGCGGAGGTCGATCGCTTCGCGGACGTGATGGAAGACGTGATTCGAAAGGGGCTGCCGGCATGAACGGGACGATCGCGTGGATCGCACTCGCTGTGGCGTTGACCGTGAGCGCCTGCGGTAGCGGCCGGTCCGGCAAGGCCGGCACCGCCGCCGGCGATACCCTCACCGAGCGGCAGCGGGACTCGATCCTGGCCGGGTCGCGCATCCCGGGCGCCCGCGGCGTGGGCGCCGCGTTGCGCGCCGCCGACTCGACGAACGCCCGGATCCGAGCGGCGGACAGCGTCACGCCATGAAGCCGGTCGCCTGGGCCGGCCTGTGCCTGCTGGGGGGGTGCGCCCCTACCAACCCCTGCAGCGCCGCGGCGATGCACCTGCAGACCCGCTACGCGCAACGCTACCTCGCTCACTGGGTGGTGGCCCGGGGCGACACGCTCACGCTGCCCGAGCTGGGCGACCGCTTCAAGTTGACCGACGTGATCCTGGACAGCACGCGGGTGGTGGTCGGGCGCAGCTGCCACTTCCGGGGCACGCTCGTGTTCCGCGTGCCGCGCGACACGCTGCCGGTCACGTGGATCGGCTACCCGGAGCAGGCGCTGGTGTACGGGTGGCCGGCCGCGCTCGGGCCGTTCGCCGGCATCGGGGCCACTCGGGTGGGTGACTCGCTCGTGGGCGCGATCCTGTTCGACTCGCGCCTGGGCGTGCGGGCGCGCCCGGGCGCGACCGCGCGCTTCGTGGCCGGTCGCGCGCGCAGCTCCAGCGAATCGGGTATCTTCTTCCGGAGATTCTGACATGCCTCTCACCGCCGCCGAGCGCGCCTCGATGATCGAGCGCTACGCCAGGGGACCGGGACTCCTCGCTGCTGCGCTCGCGAACGTGCCGCGCGACGCGCTCCAATGGAAGCCGGGGCCCAAGCGTTGGTCCGCGCACGAAATCGTGGTGCACTGCGCCGACAGCGAGACCAACGCCCACATGCGGCTCCGCTATCTGCTGGCGGAGCCCGAGCCGCTGATCGTCGGATACGACCAGGACCGCTGGGCGCAGCGCTTCGACTACCACAAGCATCCGATCGACGCGGCGCTGGCCACCGTGACGGCCGTGCGCGCCAACACCGTGCCGCTGCTCGAGCGCGCGACCGAGCAGGACTGGCGTCGCGTGGGCCGGCACACGGAGTCGGGCGCGTACGGCGCCGAGGACTGGCTGGCGGTCTACGCCGAGCACCTGGAGAAGCACTCACGCCAGATCGAGGGCAACATCGCGGCCTGGCGAGAGAAGGCGAAGGACCGATGAAAGGCTTCTTGTTCCGGCTCGTCATCACGGCTCTGGGCCTCTGGGCCGCCGAGACCGTCATCCCCGGGATCCACATCGACCGCTGGGATCACCTGATCGTCGCCGCGCTGCTGCTCGGCATCGTGAACGCGGTGATCCGGCCGGTCATTCTCATCCTCACGCTGCCGCTGACGGTGCTCACGCTGGGGTTGTTCATTCTGGTCGTGAACGGGATCTCGTTCTACCTCGTGGCCTGGCTCGTGCCCGGATTCTCCGTGAGCGGCCTGGGCGCCGCCGTGCTCGGGTCCATCGTGGTGGGGCTCACGGGATGGCTCGCGTCGGCGTTCGTCGGCGGATCGGGCCGGATCGAGCGCTATCGTCGCATCGAGGTCACGGGGCGCCACCTCGACTGATGGACCGTCTGTTCGCCCCGCTCGGCGCGGTGTCGGGCTTGCTCGCCGGCTGGGCCAGCCTCGCCCTGGGGATATGGCGGAGGTAACGCCTCGAGCGTGGCGCGTGCTGCTCACGCTCGGCGGCGTGTACGCGGCGGTCGATGCGTTCATCGGCGTTCACTCAGGCGGCGATCTAGCGTTCCACCTGCGCCTGTCCGAGCGCCTGCTGCACGGGCAACCGTTATACGCCGACTTCGACGGCTCAATCGGTCTTCCATGGCCACCGTTTGCAATCGTTGCGCTGACGCCCTTCGCTTTGCTCGCCCGCATCAGTTTGCCGCTCGCCAAGTGCGTATGGGCGATCGGGAACGTGGCCCTGTTCGGCTGGTGCCTGGTTCGCGGGTACCGCCACGTCGGCCGCTGGACACCTATCGTGCTGGCCGTCGCCGCGATCGCGCAACCGCTCCAGAGCAACTTCCAGCACTTGAACATCAATCTCGTGCTGCTGGCATTGGTCGTCCTGGCCATCACCGATCTCGAGCAGCGGCAGGACACGCGCGCGGCGTTGTGGATTGGGGTCGCGACCGCGCTCAAGGGCTACCCCGGAGCCATCTTCTTGTATTTCCTCGTCCGCGCCCGGTGGCGACCGTTGGCCGCAGGTGTTGCCGCCGCGGTCGGACTCACGTTCCTCGTCGTGCTGCCCGCGGGTCTCGGGGCGACGACCGTCTCCGACTACGCGCGCCTCGCTTTGACGGCCAAGAGCACGCAGGCGCTCACGGGGCAGTCGATCGGTGGACTGGTGACGCGCTTGGGTGGTAGCCTCACGACAGCCGTGGTGCTCGATGCGCTCGCGGTGGTCGCGGTCACGACCGTGTTGTGGCGCGGCCCGGCGTCTGCCGAGCCAATGTACCAGGTCGGCATCACTGCGGTACTCGCGGTGCTGCTCTCTCCGCTCGACCGACTCCACTACTACGTCCTCGCCTTACCAGCGTGGATCGTCACCTTCAGTGCGCCGTCGCCGGCGCGCGGGCGCGGAGTCTGGTTCGCCGCACTCGCGGTAGCGGCCCTGCTCACCTCCGGAATGCTGAGCCACATCCATAGCCCCCTGCCCACGATGCTCGCAGTCGTCCGCCAAAACACCTATAACCTCGGCGCGGTGCTTCTCCTGATCGTCCTGTTGGCCCGTCACACGACGCTCTCCCAATCACACGACCCTGCTCCGGCGCCTCGACCCATATGACCTTCGCCGCATTCGCGCTCTCGACGCTGCTGGTACAAGCGCCCAGCTCCATGCCTGTCCTCACGCCGCTGCCCGACCGGCCGCTCGGCAGCTTGCGCGAGCAGGCCGCCGTCGAGCAGGAGTGGCTGCGCTATCGGCTCGACTCGGTGCTGCCCCGGCTGATGCGGCAATATCACGTCGCGATGTGGGTGGTCCCGATGCGGGAATACAACGAAGACCCCGTCTTCCGGTCGCTCGTCTCGGCCACGACGTTCTTCGCGCGGCGCCGCACGATCTACGTGTTCTACGATCGCGGGCCCGAGCGTGGCGTCGAGCGGCTCGCCCTGGGCGGCACCTCCCAGGGCGGCCTGTACGACGCCTACCACGCCCGGGAGGCCATCGACCCGTCGATCGGCCGCCGCCCCGAGCTGGTGGGCCAGGCCCAGTGGGAGCTGCTGCGTCGCGTGATCGAGGAGCGCAATCCGCCCACCATCGCCGTCGACATCTCGCACGCGCACGCCTTTTCGGACGGGCTGTCGGCCGGCGAATGGGAGCAGTTGCAAGGGGCGCTCCCGGCGGAGTACCGCGGCCGCATCGTGCGCGCCGAGCGCCTGCCGCTCGAGTACCAGGAGATCCGCGCGCCCGGAATGCTGCCCGTGTACCGCCGCCTCATGGAGGTCGTGTGGGGGGTGATCGACACGGCGTTCTCGAGCCGCGTGATCACTCCCGGACGTACCACGACGGACGACGTCGCCTGGTGGATGCGGCAGCGCGTCAACGACCTCGGCTTCGGCACCTGGTTCCACACCGACGTGGACGTGCAGCGGCGCGGCCGGGACCTGTCCGATTCGGGCGCCGTGGTGATCCAGCGCGGCGACGTGCTGCATTGCGACTTCGGCATCACGGCGCTGGGCCTGAACACCGACACGCAGCACATGGGCTACGTGCTGCGCCAAGGTGAGACGGACGCGCCCGGCGGGCTCAAACGGGCGCTCGCGAACTCGAACCAACTACAAGACTTCCTGCTCGCCGAGATGCGGCCCGGCCGCACCGGGAACGAGGTGCTCGCGGCCGCGCTCGCGCAGATGCGCGCCGCGGGGATCAACGGGACGATCTACACCCATCCCATCGGCGACCGCGGTCATGGGGCCGGGCCGCTGATCGGCCTGTGGGACCACCAGGAAGGCGTTCCGGACCGCGGCGACGTCCCGCTCGTGCCGAGCAGCTGGTTCTCGATCGAGCTGCAGGCGACCACCCCGGTTCCCGAGTGGGACAACCAGGGAGTCCGCTCGGCTCAGGAAGAAGACGCGGAGCTCGGTCCCGACGGCCGCATGCGCTGGATCCTGCGGCGGCAGACCGAGTTCCACATCGTCAAATAACCGGGAAAGGGGAAACGGGAAACGGAAAACGTGAGGGCGTATGACGTCGAGACGCCGGCGCTGCTGCTGCACCTCGATATCGTGGAGCGCAACCTGGCGCACATGGCGGCGCGGGGCCGTGAGCTCGGCGTGGCGCTGCGGCCCCACGCGAAAACCCACAAGTGCGTCGAGCTGGGCCGTCTGCAGCTCGAGCACGGGGCGCGCGGGCTCACGGTGTCCACGCTCGTGGAGGCCGAGGTGTTCGCCGGTGCCGGCATCACCGACCTCACGTGGGCGTTTCCGATCGATCCGGGCCACGTCGCCCACGCGCGTCGCATCGTGCAGCAGACCGGGGCGACGCTGCGCGTCGTCGTCGACGACCTCGATGCGGCCAAGGCGCTCGCCGGCTCGGGGCTGCACGTGTGGCTCAAGGTGGATTGCGGCTATCACCGGGCCGGCGTGGATCCGGCGTCGGACTACGCGGTCGCCGTGGCCCGCGAGCTCGGCCGGGAGCAGGGACTCTCGTTCGACGGGATCTTGAGCCACTCCGGCCACGCGTACCGCACGACGGGCAAGGCCGAAGCGGCCGCGGTGGCCGAGAGCGAGCGCGACGTCATGGTGGCGTTCGCCGGGCGACTCCGTGGTGAGGGCATCGCGGTCCGCGAGGTGAGTGTCGGATCGACGCCGGCGATGGCGGCGGCCAGCGATCTCACGGGCGTCACCGAGGCGCGACCGGGGAACTACGTCTTCTACGACCGCACCATGGTACTGATCGGGTGCTGCGAGCCGGCGGACGTGGGAGTGAGCGTGCTCGCGACCGTGGTGTCGCATCAGCCGGGAGCGTCACACTTCGTGGTGGACGCCGGGGCGCTCGAGCTCTCGAAGGACCCCGGCCCCGCGCACGTGGGGCCCCAGGCGATGGGCACGGTGAAAGACGCGCCCGAGCTGACGGTGGCGACTGTGTCGCAGGAGCACGGCCTGATCCGGGCCGCCTCGGTCGCCGCCCTCGACGGGCGCTACAAGGTCGGCGACAAGGTCGAGCTCATTCCCAACCATTCGTGTCTCACCGTCGCGCACTTCGACGCCTATCACGTCGTACGGGGGACGGGGGATGGGGGAGGGGGACGGGTGGTGGACCGGTGGAAGATCGAGCGGGGGCGATGAGCGCCCCACCCCCGGCTGTGGCGGCGCTCGCGTGGGCGGTGGCGGGGCCGCCTCTCCTGATCTACGGCGCCACGCGCATCCGCCGCGGCAAGGTCGCCGTGCATGTGACCCTCATGAGTGTGAGCGCGGTCATCGAGATCGCCGTGGTGGTCGGATTCTCTTTTCTCATGGTTCCCAGTCCCCGACGAGCCGCCCTCGTCGCCCTGCCGTTCTTCAAGATCCATCTCGTATTCGCCATCACGGCGCTCGCAGGGCTCGCGTGGCAGCTCACGAGCCGCGCTGTGGCGCGCCTGCGGCCGCTGCATCGGCACACCGGTCCGTATGTCGTGCTCGCGTGGTGCCTGGCGCTCGTCACGGGGATCTACAACTACGTCTTTCTTTACGTGATGAGCTTCCCATGAAAACCTTTCTCCGTCACCTGGTGCTGTGCTCCCTCCCGCTCGTGTTCGCGACGGGCTCGGGCCACTACTTCACGACGATCCAGGGGTCCTGCGGCGCCATGGTCGGCGCGCTGTTCTCGGGCAAGTGCGCCGGGCGGCAGCGCCAATACCTCGCGCGCTTCCAGCTCGGCGGTGGGGCGGCCGGGACCGTGATCGCGGCCACGCTCGGGGCCTGGCTGGAACTTCGTCGCCGGCGGGCCGTACAACGGGCAACCGACGAACAACCAACAACTCCAGTGGGAGAGCCGTCATGATGCGCATCGCTCCGATTATCGCGCTGGCCCTGCTCACCCGTGGCCTCGCGGCCCAGGATACGACGAAGGCCGCGGCCCCGGCCCCCGCCCCTGCAGCCGCGCCCACCCCAGCTGCCGTCGACGTCGCCGAGGCCGTGGTCGCCAAAGCGGTGGTCGATCGGCAGCCGCAGGATACGGGCAGCACGTTCACCGCCGACGTCGGTCAGGTAGTCTGCTGGACCAAGGTGTCCGGTGCCGGGGGCGCGAGCATCCACCACGTATGGTTCCATGGGGACACCCAGGTGGGCGACGTGGAGCTGCAGGTAGGTGGGTCGCCGTGGCGCACGTGGAGCAAGAAGACCGTGCCACCCGACTGGACCGGCGCGTGGCACGTGGAAGTGCGCGACGCAGCCGGGACGGTACTGAAGCGAATCGATTTTACGGTAGGACAGTAACGACGCTACGCCGCTACGACGCTACGTTATACGTACGACTTAGCGTCGCAGCGACGTACGACGGGTATACCCCAAGACCTCTCGCGGAATCGCGACGCCTTGGGTTGGACCCCGCGCCGCTCCCTCACCGCTCCGGGCAACCGCCACCGCGCGCGAGCGCGGGTCTGCGGAGCTCGCCGCCGTCGGCGCCTCGCGCGCCCGTTCCCGCACTGCGACATCGCCACGCGTCACCGCTCGACCGGGCAGATCGACACGAGCGGGTGCGAGGCCGCCCCCTCGAGCCACGAAGGCGAGCGCGGCCCCGGCGGGCAACGCAACGGCGGCGATCGCGCGATCCGGCCCGGGAGCCGAGAGTCGGGTGTATCGCACGTGGGTGCGCGGGCCTGCGGCACGCGCGCGGGGCTCGATCGGGGCGGGCCCGGGGGTGTGGCGGGGTGAAGCGAACCGCGATCCAGGCGAAGCCGGCTGCGGTCCGGCGATCGTCTGGGGACCAAGTGCGAGTGCGAGCGCGCTCGTCGGCCGGCGCGGCTCAGGCGCGCGCTCCCGCCGGAAGTGGCGACGGCCGAGCACCGTCTCGTAGAGCACCAGCTGTTCCCCGATGAACGTGCAGTCCACACACGTCGGATACGCGTCGTACGCCGGTGCGGTCTCCTGCGGCGTCATGTCCTGCTGCGCGTAGACCGGTGGGGCGACACGGTAGGTCACGACGTCGTAGTTGAAGTACCCGTCCCCCAGCATTCGCTGCACGATGTCGCTCATCGACCCCGCCGCGTCCGCGCCCGACCAGGTGGGGACCAACGCTTCCGAGTCCCACGCGGCGGCGCGCACGAACTCGTCGAACCTGAGCGGGTCGGGCGACAGCGCGGCCAGGACCATCCCGCTGCCGTCGGGCTCGGCGACCACCCAGGCGGCCTGCTCGTCGCGGCCGCGAATCTCGTAGGTGCCTGCCCGGACGAAGGGATCGGTGTCGGGATTCTTGGGGAAGAGGACTTCGATGCGGCCGTCGGTGCGGCGGTGCAGGACCACGAGGTTGCCGTCCTCATTCGCCTCGACGTACACGCGAACCGCCGCCCCGCGGACGAGCGGGCTGGCGGAGCCGAGCCAGACGTGTACCACCCGCGCGGGCACGGCAGCGGAGGCCGGCGCTACGGGGTTCTGCAGCAGCAGTGCTACCAGCGGCACGATCACGGATTGGGCCAGGTGGCTCGCTTGGTCGTAATGATGATAACCCCGTTGGCCCCGCGCGATCCATAGACACTGGTGGCGGCGGCGTCCTTGAGCACGTCGATGCGCCCCACGTCGCGCGGGGCCATGCCGGCCAGCGCGCTGCCGAGTGAGCCTTGCGGCACCGGTACGTCGTCGATCACCAGCAGCGGCTCGTCGGCCCGGGTCTGGCCCATGAGGCTGTGCCGACCGCGGATGCGCAGCGTGAAGGTGCCGTCGGCGAGCGGGAGCACCTCGAGGCCCGGTACGCGGGCCTGCAGCAGATACTCGATGCGCGTGACGCGCGCGTCCGCTTCGGTCGGGGAGACGGACGTGATGGCGGCCGTCGCATCGCGCTTGCTCTGGGTCCCATAGCCAACGGAGATCTGGTCGTCGGGGGTCGGGACCTCGACCCGGCGCGATCCGGTCGGCCCGCAGCC